>JAUWOG010000200.1 GCA_030612305.1 Armatimonadota bacterium
CCAGGACCTGCATGGCTATGGCTACCAGTTGCGATATGAGGCAAGGCTCCGACGCTGCGTGGCGCGTGATCCGCAGGCACACGCCGCAGATATCCAGTGCCTTGTCCGTCTCGCCTTCCTCTGCCAGCAGCGCCGCATACGCACACAGCAGCCTTACCGCGGCCCTGAACCTCGCCAGATGCGGCAGCGTCGCGGCCGGCCCGCTCTCCCAGTCCACCGGGAAGACTGCGTACGGCATTGCCGAGGCGATGCGGAGACTGTCTATGGCGGCCTGTACCTGGGTGCGCTTGAATATCTGCTCCACCGTTGCCGTAACCTGGCCCTGGCGCTCGCCCTGCAGGTAGTCGGCGACAGCCTTCTCTTCCCACTCGTTGAGCCCGCCGATGCCCCGGTAGAAGCCGGCCCCCTCGATACGAGGGCCGGGCGCGTCAAGCAAATCGTGATCCGCGACCTCGTCCCAGTGGATGTTGAGCACCTGCATGTAGAGCGGCGCGGCGTTTTCGAGTACTGGCACATCCTTGGGAACCAATTCGCCCATGTTCCGGACGAAGCCGTCCGCCTTGAGCGCTTTCCATTCGGCGGCAAGCTCCTTTGCATACTTGCCGCCCTCATCAGCCTGCGCCCAGCCGCTGACCGTCAGCAGGAGCGCAAGTGCCGCCATGGTGCGGCAGTGCACTCTGAGCGATTCGTTGCGCATGGTCATGTTCCTCTGGTACGTGTTGGTGGCGAGAAGGGCCTCGGGCTGGAACTGTAGTTATGCAAATTCTCTCAACGGCTGGGCCGGATTCTCGGTGGAAGCTGCGCTTCCGCCTCGTATGCGGCCCCTCCGCAAGGCAACGACTGTGAATCAGCGGCCTCCTCCATTGCGACCAACGGCGCCGAGCTGGTCCCGCCCAGGGGCGGGATCGGCCTACAGGTTGTGGATTCGGGGGACGGCAAATGCGACCAGCGGCCATGAACCGGCGATCTTCAAGTCGTCGGATGCCTCTGAACAGAATCTGCACAAGTACAGTGGAAGCTGCCCCACGCCTTTGGCGCGGGTGCCCACGGGTTTAGTGGTCGTTCCCATTGAGTTCGAGTGTTGTGGTCATCAACTGCTTGCGGGCGCGGATTGCCTCCACGCAGATGGGTGTGACCGGGAGGGCCTCAGAGATGCCGGGCTGTCCGGTGAGCGCGGCCATGTTCTGCGCGTAAATCTGCCCGACGGCGAGGTTGACGATTATCAGCAGGACTGCCGCGGCAACCACCAATGCGGTCAACTGTCGCCACCGTTTGCGGCTCGCCATCTGCAGCTTGGCCTGCTGCACCAACTCATCCTGCATCCCGCGCGAAGGCCTTCGCAGCGGCACCTCTCGCACACGCCGTTCAAATCTGTCAGAATCGCCCATTTGCATCACCCAATATGCGCTGCAGCTTTTCCAGCCCGTAGCGGTAGCGGCTGGCTGCCGTATTGATCGGAATGTCAAATACCTCCGCCATCTCGGCGAAGGTGTATTCATGCCACACTTTCAGGATAACCGCCTCACACTGTTGCAGCGGCAGTCGCCCCAGGGCCTCCTGGAGGCGCAGCGCATCCAGCCGCTTCTCCGCCGGCACCGCCGCATGGTCCACGAGGCCGTGCTCTTCGAGCTGCATCTCCATGGGCTTGTTCTTGCCGTAGAGTCGGCCCACCTTGTTCAGTGCCACCTTCAGCAGATATGCTCGCGCATTGCGGATTTTCGTCACGCCTGACCCGCGCTCTACGAGTGCCAGGAACGCCTCCTGCACGAGGTCTTCGGCATCTTCCCTGCTGGCGGTGTGCAGCAGCAGGAGATGGAGTACGGCGGCCGAGTACTTCTCGTAGAGTACCTGCAAAGCGGACGTGTCGCCGGCTGCCAGCGCCGTCAGAAGGAAGCGATCCTCTGCTGGGCCTACTGTCCTCATGCGCTTATGTCCCGGCACGCGGCGCTGTCGCCGTGTTGTACTGCTTAGTGTCCCATGCCCCGGCAGTTTTGTCTAATTGGGAGAGCATCAATAAGCTGGCGCAGAAAAAGGCCGCCGATATTTCGTGGCGACCTCTTCAGAGATGTGCTGGTCAATTGGTGCCGAAGGCCGGATTCGAACCGGCACGGGTGTGAACCCACTGCCTCCTGAGGACAGCGTGTCTGCCAATTCCACCACTTCGGCACTTGGCATTATCGCTATTCTATCGGTGCAGACGGAGGATGTCAACGAATCCCGGCAGTACAAATTGAGGATGCCCTGCGGGAACAGGGCATCTGCATTGAAAGAAATGGCATTAGCGCGGCATCAAACCACCGCTCCAGGGCATCCTCCGACCCCGCACGTCCCAACTCTTTGGGACGCCTTCAGTCTAGCCGGTACTCCAACCGGCCAAACCTCTCGGTACACATCCTACCACTCCCGCCGCAGAATTGCAAGAGGCGTTCACGTAGCGGGGGCATCTAGAATCGTGATGGTCTTGGAGGAAGTGAAGCGGTGGCTCCTCCTGGAGGCAAACGGCAACGGCTGTGGGCCGGATACTGCGGCGCCGCCGTCTGGGTCTGCCGCTGCCTCGGCGACATCAGCCACATCGAGGCGCTGAAATCGCCGGAGGGCGAGGACGGATGGTAGCCGCGTGCTGACCCAGGCCAGTGCCATTTTCCTGGGAGAGACCTGGCGGAAGCTGGGCGTGGCCGAGGCCAGGTTCTGCGCCTGGAAGAAGCGCTATCGCGGCTTGTCAAAATGCTGGTAGTCCTTGCGGCTCGTCCAGTCACCGCCCCACCGCCACCCCCGGCTCTTGAAGGCCCTGACAACCGGGCCATCAGGCGTGATTGAGTACGGGTCCACTCCAGGGCGCCATTCGCGTGGCTCGTATGAGGGTTCGTCGGGATGAACGACTTTTCGACCGTTCAGGATCATCGGGTTTTCGGGGCGGTTGAGGTCAATAGCACGTCCGAGGGCGTGGTTGGAGAGACCGGATCCCCCGGCCACAGTGCGGTAGTTGTAGCCGACGATATCATGGATAGGGAAGCGACCAGATTTCAGATATATCTCGGTGAAGATGGCTAGTACCTCTGAGGCCAGTTTGCCGGCCACGGTGACGTCGCGTTGCTGCGGAAGGCGTCTCTGGTCTGCGATGGCCCACGCAAGGAAATGCACCACGGCCATCCCCTGCAGCCGGGGGTGAGGCTTTATGAAGAAACACTCCTTCTCTGCCACGAGCAGTTCGTCGCGCTCTAGGGACCAGTCTGTGTTCCGGATGAAAACGTGCGGATTGGCACCGGCCGGAGAGATGCCGCACCGGGTTCCGAACTCAGCCGAGAGCGCGTTGATGCGCGTCACGACGCGCTGCAGAGCGGCGCCGCGGGCTGGGAACGGCGCCCCGATGCTGTAGCGCAGTTCGACCGGATGCAATCTGAGCTCGCGCCACCTGCCTGCCTCAAGTCTCAGCTCAAGTGCAGCGCTGCAATGATTTGCTTCCCCAGAAGTCGGGAATACGAAATTGCCGAGGCTATAGATGATGGGGGTACCATTGTAGATCTCAATGCCCTGCAATACGTGAGGGTGATGTCCCACAACAAAAGCCGCGCCGAAATCTACGGTTGAATGCGCCAACTGTCGCTGGAAGTCCGTGGGCCTCTCTGCGCCCTCCTTGCCCCAATGGAAGCACACGACGACGAGGTCTGCCTTCTTTCCGGCCGCAGAGATGTCATTCTGAAGCATCTGCAGCGTGTGCTCGGTTGGCTTGCCGTTCGTGCGAGGTGAGACGAAGACCGTTCCGGCGAGAACGTCGCCGGCAGCAAAGCCCTCAGTGCCGGGAAGAGTTGATGAGCTGACGTAGGCGAGTACGGCAACGGTTTGACCCGCTGCCTGGAAGACGATAGGATTGCGCGCGTCACGGCAGTCCCTCCCTGCTCCTGTGTAGTCAAGTCCTCTCCTCTCAAGCAATAGCATTGTCTCAAGTAGCGCTTCAGGACCGAAATCCATGATGTGGTTGTTTGCGAGAGTGAAGCCATCGAAACCGGCGGCAGCGAGCCGTCGGGCTTGCGATGGTGGTGCGCGGAAGAGGAATTCGTTTGGTAGCGGACGCAGCTTGGAGTCGAGCTTGGACTCGTTGTGTGTACCGTGCGTTGAGAGTGGACATTCGAGGTTCCCTATGGAGTAGTCAGCGCCTGCAAGGAGTGGCGCGACTGCCTGGAGATAATCACGGTCGGCGAGCGGTAGAACATCGCCTACCATCACCAGCGTGCCCTCCCCAGGTCGGGGTAAGACCGGAGGCTGAAAAGAGGGCGTAGCGACATGAGTGTTCCCCAACTTCCCGGCTAGCTGTAATGGCATACGAGCCAACACTCGGGGGAGAGTTCCACTGCCTGCGATGAATCCGGCGGCAAAGACACTGAATGCAGCGATGACGGCAGCAAAACCTCTAGGAACTTGGGGCACCAACTTGCCTCCCAGTCCGAATGACTGCATGAAGTGAAAGAAGGAAATCGCGGAGAGACGCCGAAATGGGCTGTGTAGGCTATAGAGCCTTATTCCGGAGGTCTCCGCGCAAATGAAACACTGCAATTTGCAGCCCAGTTTCAGCTTCCTTCATCGGAAGCAGATTGTCGGCACGGGGCTTGCAGCCGGAGTCTGCCTGCGGCAAACTCCATCCGCGCTATACAAGACGGCAGCGGCATGACGGCAAACGGGTGTACGCCAATGGGAACCGAGTAATATCATCACAATTTCAGATGCTGCCCCACCACGCCCTGGCCTTGACATCTACCTCTCTCTGGTATAATCTGAAACAAGCTTCCGGAACGGTTTCATCGCAAGTGTTGACAGCTTACGCGACAGCATTACCCACGCAATAACAGGGAGCTGCAAACGATGAGATACTCATCTGCCCAATGGGCACTGGGAACTCTCTTATTGGCTCTGGTATGGTCCAATACAGCATGCGCAGATCTCCTCGAGTATCGTTTCGGTGTGACGCTGCAACTGGACGCCGACGCCAGCTATACGGACACGTACCAGGGCGTGACGAGCTACCCGCTAGACCAGAGCAGCTTTACCCCCACGAAGAACACGGCGACGGTTGACTGGGTCAAGGACGACTGGTGGGGCTCATGGTCAACAACAAGTCTGGAGGACTATACGACGATCTCCGGACAGTATCCGTCAGGCGCGGAGCCGTACGACGTCGAGGCGTACTACTTCGACAACGACGAGAGCAACATTTACATCTGCGTTGTCACGTCTTTTCCTCCCCCTGCGGGCTACACCGAGATGCGCGATCCTCTCGAGCCACTAGTCGTCGGAGGCGATCTGGGACTCGATTTCGGCATCAACTCGCCCCACACGGACAA
>JAUWOG010000182.1 GCA_030612305.1 Armatimonadota bacterium
AACGCCGACAACGACACGACCGAGGGCCAGCTCTACGATTACGATGTCGGCATCACCTGCCTGGGCCGGCTCCAGCTCCCGGCCGAAGCCGGCGACACCTTCACCACGCGAGCCGGCGACGAAGCCGGACCGTTCCTGAGCTGGGACAAAACGCGGGAGACTGTACGGGAGATGGACTGGTCGCGCGCGCTTCTCATCTGGGACGAAAACGACCACAACGTCGCCGTCCGGGCTGCCGGACACGAGCGCTGGGAAGGGCTCATCAACTCACGCTATCGCGACTTCCCCCAGGAAGGCGGCCCGCCATGTGGGACCATCAACAAGCGCTACGAACTCGACGCCGATTTCTCCGGCCGCATGAAGCTCTACTACTGGCCTGCCGACGCTCGCCTGCACCTCCACGGCGCCGAGCAGGGCACGCTACTGGCCGACTATGACTGCGACGGCAAGACCGACCTCGTCGTCGAGTACCTGGACAGCGACGCCGACGGCCGCTTCGATAGCCGCGAGGTGAGCTATCCATCCTCAGACTTGCCGGCTCGCACCATCACCGGCCCGGCGCGCTACGAGCCTCCGACTCCGACCGGCGCACCTGCGTCATCCGATGAGCCCGTCCTCATTGCCTTCAGCTACCCCGAGGTCGCAAAGCTCTGGCCTCAGAGTCTTGCGGACAGAATTGCAGCTGGCGGCACCTTGCTTGAAGCCCTCTCCGATTTCGCCGCCCGCACGAGCCTGCCTCTCTTCACCGCCCCGATGGATTTCTATGAGCGTGGCACGGCGGCGCAGTTCGCCTACGTCGAACGCCTCCGCGCCAGCCGCGAAGCGAAGCGCTTCTACCAGGACATCGCCATCGAGCTTGCCTTCGCCCACCTCATCTCTCGCGCCGGCAAGGAAGAAGCGCCGGAGCTCGAACGAGCCCGACGCCTCTACGACCGCGGCCAACTTACCGATGCCGCCGCAGCCCTCAATTCCCCGGGGCCATAGTATCGCTGCTACTTCCCGGCCTTCATCTCCTCGACCGCGTCAATCACCGCGTCGGCCATGTACTCAAGCTGCTCGCTGCTCAGCGGATACAGCGGCAGATGCGTGAACTGGTGGTTGAATACCATCTCCACATTCGGGCAGCTCTTCGCGATCGCCTCGGTGTCATAGCCCAGGTCGCGGCAAATCCGGAAGTGATACAGCGGCGCGAAGTGCGGGATCTGCGTCACGCCCCGCGCGTCCATCTTCTGCCTGAACACCTGCACGTCCTGCCCGATTACCTCATGGTCTATGCGGAGCAGGTAGAGGTGATAGGTGCTCTTCTTGTCCTCGGTATCGAGCGGGCAGGGGATGATGCCTTCGACCTCCGCGAAGCGCTCGTTGAGGTATTCGGCATTGGCTCGCCGCTCCTCAATGACCTCGCCGAGTCTCGCCATCTGCCCGCTGAGACACACTGCCTGGATCTCGGTCGCTGAGTGATTCCCCGGCACGACCGGGCCGTACTTGCCCGGCGGCGCGATCACGTCATAGAGCCAGTTCGGAATCTGCTGCGACATGTCAACGCCAAGGAACCGCATCTGCGGGAAGTACTTGCCGAAGTCCTCGTCGGTCACGACTATCCCGCCCTCGCCCAGCGCGTTGATGTTTTTCACCTCATGGAACGAGTACGCGCCGAAATGCGCCACCGTTCCGGCTGCCCTGCCCTTGTAGGAGCCGCCGAACGCGTGCGCTGCATCGGCCAGCACCATGATGTCATTGGCCTCCGCGATCTCCATCAGCGCATCCATCTCGGGCGGATAGCCGCCGATATAGACCGGAATTATCGCCTTCGTCCGGTCGGTGATCTTCCGCTCCACATCAGCCGGATCAATGTTGATCGTGTTCGGATCAACATCGGCGAACACGACCTTCGCTCCGGACTGCAGCGGATACATCATCGTCGCAATGAACGTAATCCCGGGCACGATGACTTCATCGCCCGGGCCGACGTTGGCGTATTGCAACGCCATCTCGAAGCCGGCCGTCGCATTCGTCACAAAGCAGGCGTACTTGCAGCCCAGAAGCTCCCGGGCCTCCGCCGCCAGCTTGCTGACGTTGTCGCCGAGGGAGAGCTTGGTGGCCGGGCCGGAGACCTCCGAGAGCTTGCCCAGCGCCGCTTGTACCTCTGTCAGCCGCCGGTCGTATTCCTCTTCCTGCCCCGCTTCCGGCCTGGCCAGGAACTCGACGAGCCGCATCAGGTCCTCGTGGCCGAGGTGCTCACCGACGGCCGCCCACGGGACTCTTGCCTCTCCTGTCGCATATCGAAAATCGCTGGCAGGCTTATCTTCTGGCATTCTGTGTTCCTCCTTGGAGAGCTGATGGCATACTGCCCGGCGCCTTCCGGTGCCGACGAGTAATACTATTCGCCGCCCGCCCTCGAATCCCTCCATCCACCAGACCTTCGAAGTGGAAACGCAGCTTCCGCTCGTCCTGGTCGCCTGACGCGCTCGCCACTTGCTGCGGTGGCTCTTGGCCTCGGCTCCCGGCTGAGGTATAATCACGTTTGCGCCGAGCACGACAACGGAACGCACGAACACGGCGCACGGTCACTTGGCCGGACGGGAGCAGGCGATGAGACTCCTCCATATTGCAGACGCGCATCTGGGCGTGAAGGCGCTCGGCTTCGGCGACCGTGCCGAGGACCTGCGCCGTCGCATCGAGACCGCCTTCGCGAAATCCCTGCAACTCGCCGTCGAGCGCGACTGCGACATCGTGCTCATCGCCGGCGACCTCTTCGACTCCAACCGTGTCGGGCGTCGCACTCTGGATGCGGCGGTCTCGGCACTGCGGAGCGTGCTGGCCGAGGCTCCCCGGCTCCATGTCCTGCTCATCCCCGGGAATCACGATTGCCTCGGCGAGGGCAGCATCTACCACGCCGCCGAGTTCTCCCAGCTTGGTGACCGCTTCCACCTCATCACCGAGCCGCAGGGCGAGACGCTGCACTTCGCCGACCTCGATGCCGCCGTCCACGCCGTGCCCTTCCTATGCGACTTCAAGCAGACCGACATCAAGCCCCTGGCGCTCTTGAGGCCCGATCCGGATGTCGCCTGCAACATCGGCCTTGTCCATGTGGGCGTCTCGGCTCCTTACTGGAATGTGCAGGACGCGCCGCAGATCCTGCCGGAGCAAATCGCCACATGTGGCATGGACTATCTGGCGCTGGGCCATTTCCACGATTTCGTCATTGAGGATACCGGCGATGTCACCGCGTATTACCCGGGGCCGCCGGAACTCATCAGCCTGCGCGAGAAGGCCGGCGCGCCGCTTCTCGTCGAGCTTTCTCCGAGCGGCGTGACTGCCGCGGCGCTCCCTGTCAACTCCCTGCGGCTGGAACACGGCGACATCCTTGCCACCGAACTGCACTCCACCGGCGACCTGCGCGACCAACTGCTCGAAAAAGCCGCTCCCGACGTCGTCCTCGATTTTCGTGTTGTGGGGATGATACCGCTTGGTATGACGCTCGACCTGGCGGGGCTGGAAGATGAGCTGGCCGACAGCTTCTACCGCATAAGCATTGATGACAGCACGCAGGCGCTGGATTTCGAGGTTGATGAAGCGGAGTATCCGGACGCATTTGTCACCGGCAGATTCCTCCGGCTGATGCAGCAACGCATCGAGCAGGCGCAGGCTGCCGAGGACACGAAGGGCGCGCTCATCGCATCTCAGGCGCTCAACCTGGGCGTCCATCTGCTCAAGGGCGGTGAGCTGGAATGAAGCTGGCCCGCCTCGAAGTGACGGCTTTCAAGGGCGTGCCGGACGGGAGCTATGACCTCGCCGAGGGCTTCACGGTCGTCCGTGGCCCCAATGAGGCGGGTAAGTCCAGCTTCCAGCAGGCCCTGCTCACCGTGCTCTTCGGCGATCCGAAAAGCTCCGCCGTTCGCTACGAGAGGCTTCATTCGTGGCAGGCGGGCCGCAAGTGCGGCCTCACGCTCACATTCACCGCAGACGGTAAGGACTACGAGCTGATCCGCGACTTCGAGAGCGGCATCTCGATGCTCACGCCGCAGGACGGCGGCGCGGTTATCTCCGGCCGCGATCCGGTGAGCAAAGCGCTGGCCGACCTCGCCGGCCTCGGCTCTGAGGATGTCTATACCGCAACCGCCTTCCTGAGCCAGCAGCACCTGGCAAAGCTCCAGGCCGGGGCCGAGCTCAAAGACATGCTGCAGCAGACGATGACCGGCGGCGACGATGAAGCCAACGCTTCGGAGATACTCAAGAAGCTGAAGAAGAAAACGACCGACGTATTCGCCAAGGGCAAGCGCGGCGGCGACAAAGGCCCGTGGCTTGCCGCGCAGGCGGAGCTCGAGGAGCGCGAAGAACGCCGGGCCGAAATCCACAGTGATGTCGAGGCGACGGTCAGCGCCCGCAACACCATCGCCGCCCACTCCGATGAGTTCGAGCAGAAGACGAAAGAGCTGGCCGACGCGGCGGCCTTGCTTGAGCGCGTCCAGGAGCGCAACGAACGGGAAGAGGAGCACGATCAGCTAGCGGAAGATTGCGCGCAGATGCAGAAGCGCGTCGAGAATGCGGGGACGCTGACAGAGGCGATCGGCAAGCGCGAGGCGGAGTTAGAGGCACTTGCGCCGACCCGCCCGGAAGTCGCCGAGGATCTCAAGACGGTCGCCGCTCGCCTCTCCGGCTCCCGGACCCAGTTTGCGGACGCCGAGCAGGGCATGGCCGAGCTGCAGAAGCAGGCAGACGAACTCGCCGAACAGCGCGAAGAGGCCGCTGGAATCGCCAGCAAGCGCCCCGCCGCCACCGTGGCTGTCATCGCCGCGGTCGTCGTCGCCGCGCTCTCCATCTGGCAGGGCCTCACCGGCGTCGCCCTCGCCTGGGTGGTGATGGCTCTTGCGCTGGCCGCCGGCGTCGTCGCTCTGCGCATCCTGCTCCGCGCCGCCCGCTACGATGTGCCCGACCTCGACCGCCGCCTCGCCGGTTTCCGCGGCCGCATCGAGCAGCATCGGGAACTAGTCGAGAGACGCCAGGCAGAAGAAGTCGCAGCCCAGGAAACGGTAGCTGAGGCCCTGAAGCAGGCCGGCGTGGCGACCGTCGAGGAATACCTGCAGGCCGCAGAGCAGCGCCACAAGCTGGCTCACGAGAACGAAATGGACGCCCGCCAACTCGATGGTCTGCTCGGCGAGGCGCGGATCGAGGAATTGCAGGAAGAGCTGCAGAAGGCGAACCTCGACCGCATGGGCTTCGAGAAGCTACTGGAGACGCCTGAGATGCTGGCGGCGGCAATGGACGCCGGCGAGATGCGCGAACTCGAGGCCCGCATCGAGACGCTCGACGCGGAAGTTTCGGCCCTGGACAACGATCTACGCAACGCACGCGCGGATCTCGACAGGGCCCGCTATGACGTCGAGGATGAGCTCCGCATCGAGGAACAGGTCGCCGCCGCCGAGCAGCGCGTCGCGCGGCTACAGGATTACCGGGACGTTCTGAACCTCGCCGGCGAAGTGCTCGAAGAGGCGCGGCAGCAGACAATGCGCAGCGCCGCCGACCAGCTTGGCCCGACCATTGAGGACTACCTGTCGCAGCTCACGAATGGGCGCTACGACCGCGTGAACGTGGCTGAGGGCGATTTTCAGCCGCGCGTGTTCTCGGCGCGGAAGTCCGATTTCGCC
>JAUWOG010000498.1 GCA_030612305.1 Armatimonadota bacterium
ACCGCGCGCGCGAACTCCGCCATCGTCACCTGGCTGCTTTCCAGGTGCATGTGCGGATCAATGAACCCGGGGCACAGATACCGGCCGCTGACATCAACCTCCTCCACCCCCTCGTATCCCTCGCCGACGCCGGCGATCGCCCCGTCTTTGATCGCCACATCGCCCGCCTCTATCTCTCCGGAGAGCACGTTGACGAGGCTGCCCCCACGCAGCACGATATCAGCCGCCTCCTGGCCCCGCGCAGCCTTGATCCCTGAGCAGATATCCACTTTCATCATCCTCCTTGACGCTGCCTGAAATGCAGATTGCCGGCCACATACTTCGCGACCGGCAATGCCCTCTCCTGCGTGCGTCCGAGCTTCGCCCCGAACGGACTCCGCAGCTACTCAGCGATCCGGCATTCCTCCACCGACGTGACAAATGAGATCCGCCCCTCGCCGAGGGTGAGCCCCTGCCGCCCCTGGAGATCAAGTGGCCGCCGAGCCGGGATCAGGTGTCGGAAGGATATTGGCAGGCAGCCGACGAAATAGAGTACTAACGCGCCCATGACAACCACAATGAGCACCCGAAACAAACCTGAGGCCCTGCCCAATCACCCAAACCTGTCCCAAACTCCAGGTGATACTCTTGGGAGTTTGGCCGCCAGCAATGCCTGCTGAGTCCTGAGAGCGAAGAGAGAACGGTGAGGTAGATGAAGTCCGCTTTCCCCGGACACTATCGCCCAACCAAGGCCGAGTTCAGGAGCATCTGGCGGGACTGCATCTTCGTGCTGGATGCCAACGTTCTTCTGAACCTCTATCGCTATTCCCCAAGCACGACATCCGGTCTTCTCAAAACCCTCGAAGCCGTTGCCCATCGCCTTTGGGTTCCACACCAAGCCGCTAAGGAGTACCACCACAAGCGGCTCGGCGTGATCTGCGAACAAGCTCGCAGGTATGATCAGGTTCTTGACGCTGTGGTGAAAGCTCGTAACGACGTGGAAAGCAAACTCGAGGCGCGAAGGCTCCATCCATTCTCCGCACCGGAAACTCAGAAGGAAGTGATGGCGCACTTTACGGAGATCATCGACCTCCTTGAGAGCTGCAGGAAGGACCACCCCGACCTGCTCGCGGAGGACACCGTGCTCGATAGCATCACAGCACTGCTGGAGGGGAAAGTGGGCCCCCCCGCAGATGAGGCACTGTGTACCCTCATTGAGCGGGATGGCCCGCAACGCTACGAGGAGCAGGTGCCGCCAGGGTATGAGGACAAGGGGAAGACTGAGGGAGATGTGTACGGGGACCTACGGCTCTGGCTGCAGATCATCGAGCATGCAAAGGTCGCTGAGAAGCCGGTCGTTCTCGTGACGGACGATGCAAAGGGTGACTGGTGGTGGCGCATTGAAGACCGCACTGTCGGTCCGCGTCCCGAGCTGATTGAGGAGTTCCTCCTCCAGACCAAAGCTACATTTTACATGTACAGCACAGACAGGTTCATGCAGTACGCAGCCGAGCAAAGCATCGGTGAGCTAGATCAGAACGCGATTGACGAGGTGCGCGAACTCAGAAAGCAGGCTGCCCGCAGGCCCAAGCTTCGTCACCCGCGCCCGATTGGAATTTCTGACGATGTAGCTCTGGACGAGCGACACAATTCCCTGATGATGCAGATGGCGGTCCTGGAACACGAGATTGCCGACCACGAAGCGCAGCGGTCGCGTGTCCGCAAGCGCTTGCGCGCCCTAGAGAGCAGGCGTAGCGAGACGGTGGATACTGCAGAGAAGCGTCTGCTGGCGCGCGATCTGGATCACATGCGCTCAGAAGCCGCCGAACTCGATGGACGACTGAGCGCCCTGTACGCCGATGGAGCACGTATCAGCGAAGCACTTCCGGCCCTGCCCAACACGATCCACTACAGCAGTCCCTTCGAGCCTCCTGCGGCCGATGGGGTGCAGATCGAGGGCATGCCAGACCCCGGCAGCAGCATCACCGCCGTGAGCTACGATGCCCGCCACAGCATCCTCGAGGTAGCGTTTGACGCCGGGCGCACGTATAGGTGCTTCGGAGTCCCGATCCGGGAGGCTGAGGACTTCACCGAGGCTCCATCCAGCTCCATCTTCATCCGCAGGTACCTGATCCGGTACCAATGGGATTGCACCATATCCTGAGGCATGCCCATGAAGGCACTCATCTACGCCCGTGTCTCCACCGAGACCCAGGAGAAGCAGCAGACCATCGAGAGCCAACTCGCTCCGGAAGTACGCGATATACGCCTTGGCCGCGCCCTCTGCATCGCCCTTATCCAGTGCGGCCTTCACCGCCGCCAGTTCCGGCTGCTCCAGCTTCAGTCCCCGCAGGAACGCCTCCGTATCAGCCACGATGAAATCCTCCGCCTGCGGCGGTCCCTGACCCCTTACGCTGCTCGCAGCAATCAGAAGCCCCAACACAATCATCACGACATCAAGCCTCAGCATGGCCGCTTCCGTCCTTCCTGAAGACATGCGCGCAGTCCCTCCCTCGGCTCACGCTGCGAAGTCGGGATTCCGCAGTTCGCCGACTGCCGCGACCATCGCCTGAAAATTCTCCGGCTTGATGGGCGGATTGATCTCGCTTGACGAGGCAACAAACATCCCGCCGCTCTGCAACGCATTCGTTTCTCTGATGTGGCGCTGCACCTCGGCGCGCACATCTTGGGGTGTCCCCCGCTCCATCAGGTCCACACCATCCACGCCACCGGCCCAGACTACGTCCGGCCGGCTACGCTTCAATTCCACAATGTCCATGCCGGCGTTCGGCTCCAGGCAATAGAAACCGTCGAAGCCGCACGCGATGAGGTCCGGCACCAGTTCCCTGAAGCTGCCGTCGGTATGATAGAGCACCGTGATGCCATGACTGTGCCACGCCTCGGCAAGCCGGCTCAGGTACGGGTAGTGGTACTTCTCCATAAAGACGGGCGAAAAGAGCGGGCCGGTCTTCGAGCAGACATCCTCCGGGACAAGCACTAACGGAGACACGGCCGGGTCCGCCACCGCGTGGATGCGCTTCACCTCCAACGCGGCGAACAGTTCCAGGTACTCAGTCAGCAGGTCGGGATAGTCGTGATAGAAGAAGCTGAAAATCGGCAGGCCCATGCGCGACCAGATGGAGCATATTCCGGTGGAGCTATAGGCCATGATT
>JAUWOG010000423.1 GCA_030612305.1 Armatimonadota bacterium
AAAGGCACCGCCAAAAGCAAACGGCAACGTCGTGGGGCGCTGCCCCACACCCCGCTGGGGTCACAGACCCCAGACCCCCCCGCTCCGCGGCCCCTCCGCTGCGCGGAGCGGGCGCGGAGCGGTAAGAAAGGCAAAGGTAGAGGGATTGACGGGCGGAGTTGATGGTGAACTCCGCCCGTTAGTGATTCCTGTTCGTGCGGATGCGGCTAGGAGGCGTCTTCTGCCTCGGTGCCGACCTCCTTCAGCCGCTCCTCCACTGCGGCCATCTCCTTGGTCTCTCGCTTCGACACGATGAGGCCGATGGCTACGACCACGGCGAGGATGATGCCGACGATGACGAGGCCCACGCCGGGCAGCTCGTTGTGGGCGCCAAGGGAGCCACCCACGATGACCGGGGCGATGAGCAAGCCCACAAGGTTCATGACCTTGATGAGCGGGTTCAGCGCCGGGCCGGCAGTGTCCTTGAAGGGATCGCCGATGGTGTCGCCGACGACGGCAGCCTTGTGTGCTTCAGAACCCTTGCCGCCGTAAAGGCCATCCTCGATGAGCTTCTTGCCATTGTCCCAGGCGCCGCCGGAGTTGCACATGAGCACTGCCAGCAACATGCCGGAGACGATGATGCCGCCGAGGAAGCCGCCGAGGCCGGGCCATCCGAGCCAGGAGCCGACGATGAAGGGCGTCAGGATCGCCAGCAGAGCGGGGGCGATCAGTTCGCGAAGGGCTGACTTGGTGCAGATGTCAACGACCTTGCCTGACTCGGGGAGGACGCCCTCTTTGCCTTCCATGAGGCCGGGTATCTCCCTGAACTGCCGGCGCACTTCGTTGATGATGAGGAAGGCGGCGCGTGAGACGGCCCTGATGGTCATGGAGCTGAAGAGGAACGGCATCGCGCCACCAATCAGCAGGCCGATGAAGACCTTAGGCTGGTCTATGGCGATGGGGAATCGGGCCAGTGCCGCGAGCGAAACTTCCTCGCCGCCGCCAGCCAGCTTCGACTGGAAGGAGCCGAAGAGCGACACGGCTGCGATGACCGCGGAGGCAATTGCGATGCCCTTGGTCGCGGCCTTGGTGGTGTTGCCCACTGCATCGAGTGTTGCGACGTTGGCGGCGGCATCTTCAATCTTGGCCATCTCGCAGATGCCCTGGGCGTTGTCGGCGACCGGGCCGTAGGTGTCCATGGAGATGATGACTCCGGTGGTTGTCAACATGCCGAGGCCGGTGAGTGAGATGCCGTAGAGTATTTCGACGGCGTTGGCGCCGCTGCCGAAGACGATGATGGAGCCGAACATGCAGCTGGCGATGACCAGCACCGAGTACACGGAGCTCTCGAGGCCCTCGGCGAAGCCGGTGAGGAAGGTGGTGGCCGGTCCGGTCTGTGCAGCGCCGGCGACCGCCTGTACGGGCTTGAACTGGGCGGAGGTGTAGTATTCGGTGAGTTTGTACATGGCGACGGCCATGATGATGCCAAAGACGGTAGCAAAGAAGAGGCGCATGTCATTGGCATAGAAGTGAGCGACGGCCCAGAAGCCGACAACCGAGACCACCGCGGACCAGATGAAGCCGCGTCCGATGGGCTTGAGGGGGAATTCGTCGTCGGTTTTGGAGCGGACGATGTGGATGCCGAATATGGAGGTGAGAACGCCGATGGCGCGGATGAGGAGTGGAAACATGATCCAGATGACGGCATCGCGGGGGTTGCCAGTGACGGCACCATGCGCGAGGGCGAGGATCATTGAGGCCACGAGAGTGACTTCGTATGATTCGAAGATGTCGGCAGCCATTCCGGCGCAGTCCCCGACGTTGTCTCCGACCTGGTCGGCGATGACCGCGGCGTTGCGGGGATCGTCTTCGGGGATGCCGGCTTCGACTTTACCGACGAGGTCGGCGCCTATGTCAGCGGCCTTGGTGTAGATGCCGCCGCCGACTCTCATGAAGAGGGCCAGGAGGCATCCGCCGAAACCGAAGCCGAGGAGTACTTCAGTGGCTCGCTCGTAGAAGAGCATGAAGATGAGCGTAGCGCCGAGGAGTCCCATAGTGACGGTGAACATGCCAGCGACTCCGCCGGTGCGGAAGGCGATGAGCATGCCGTTGGCAAGGCTTGTGCGCGCGGCGTGGGCGCAGCGGACATTGGCCTGGACGGCAAGGGTCATGCCGACGTAGCC
Source organism: Armatimonadota bacterium (assembly GCA_030612305.1). Lineage (GTDB taxonomy): Bacteria > Armatimonadota > Zipacnadia > Zipacnadales > UBA11051 > UBA11051. The sequence continues at coordinate 2,163 of JAUWOG010000423.1, forward strand.
GGTGAATGCGGAGCAGAAACAGCCGAGAACGAAGGCGAGGCCTCGGGCGATGGCCATGTCCCAGCCAGCTGATATGCTGCTGATGACGAGGACCACGAATAGGAGTCCAACGATGCCGGCAACGGTGCGGAACTGGCGTCCGAGATAGGCGTGGGCTCCCTCCTGTATCTGAGCTGCGATCTGTTTCATTTTGTCAGTGCCCTGATCGGCGGCCAACACCTGCTTGCGGAGGTGCAAGGCGTAGAGAATGCCGATGACGCCACAGACAAATATGGCGTACAATGCGGCGTGGTCAAACGACGACATGTATTGCTGCATACTTTCGTGCACGAAAATCTCCTCCCGTCGGGTTCGTCCGGCCCGCGTTATGTTGTGGGTGCCGGGTGACAATGTTGTTTGAACTGTTCGGTCCGTCTATATCCAGCCGGCCAGGTTGGCTGCGATGCTGACAACACCAACCGCCAGACAGTATGTTCCGAAGCGGACGAAAAGGCGTCCCTGTTCTATGGAGCGGATGACGAGATATATTGCCATATAGCCGACGACGGCAGAGACGATGAGGCCGGCGATGTAGGCCGGTACCTCGTCGAGCCAGTTGGTCGTGCCGACGAGGCCTCCGAAGTCGAGTGCAAAGGCGCCAGCGATTGGTGGTATTGACATCAGAAAGGCGAACTTTGCGGCCCATTGCTGATTGAGGCCGCGCCACTGCCCGGCCGTGATGGTCGCTCCCGACCGTGATATTCCCGGTATGATGGCCAATGCCTGCCCGAGTCCGATGAGAAATCCATCGCGCAGGGAGATCCGGCCCGGCTCGCGGTCGCCCTGCGTGCGGTCGGCGGCGAACAGCAAGATGCCCGTCACGAGCAAGGAGACAGCCACCGGCAGCGGCCGCAGCAATTCGTCGAAGAAGTCGTTGAGCAGAAGCCCGACCACGACCGCGGGCACGGTAGCGAGCACAATCAGCCAGAAAAGATAGCGGCCGTCGGTGCTGCCGAGGGTCTTCGGCGCGGCGTCCGCTGTGCTTCCACGGAAGACGGCTTGCAGGATCTCCGACAGCTCCCTGCGGTAATACACTACAACTGCTAATAGTGTGCCAAAATGCACTATGACAATGAAATGCTTGTAGTCCTCGGGGTTCAGATCCCAGCCCAAGTAGGCCGGCACGAGCACGAGATGGCCTGAACTCGAGACAGGGAGGAACTCCGTCGCTCCCTGGACGATGGCGAGGACTATGGCTTGCAGGAGACTCATGTATGTCCCTTAGTGCGGGCTAGTCGTGAGTGAAATGGCACACTGTAATCGGCCCGACGGCGTCGGGGGAGGATGCCGCGCATCCTCATGAAGCCGGACCCACGCCTGCGGAGCACGCTGCGCGTGCTCATGATGCCTGTCCTCCAACGGCATACAACATACGG
>JAUWOG010000588.1 GCA_030612305.1 Armatimonadota bacterium
CAGGCCAGCACCGGCGGCTCGGCCATGCCCAGGTCGCGGGCCAATTGCGCCCAGCCGCGCATCTCCTCGAGGCGGGCCGGATGTGCCCGCCTGTCGGGCGCTTAGCCGCTCCCGTGCACCATGAACGCAGGGAGACCCAGACCCGTGTTCTGCAGGATCGCGCGCAACTGCTCCCGCCGCGCGGGACTAAAATCCTCCGGCATTGCACCGACGTGCTGCGGCCCGATGAAGAGTTCGACGCCGTCGTAGCCGATCTCTGCCAGCGTGGGGAACGCTTCCTCCAGGCTCATCTGCGGCAGCGCGTAGGTGCCATAGGCTATCTTCATGTTTGCTCTCAGCTCTCCATGACGGCTTGCGCGGCGCCGCGTCACGCTACGCTACTTGCGCCTGACGAACTCGACGACGCTGGGTATCAGCAGCTCATCACCGGGCCCTGCCATGACGACCCAGAAGCGCGGGTGGGAACCGTCCGGGCCCTTCGGGAAATGGTCGGCCTTCAGCGGCTGCAATCCGGTGCGGTCTATGGTCAGCCTGTCCCCGGCCGCGCAACGGCCCTGCGGCTGCAGGAGACTGTTGAGGACTGTCATGCCGGTCTCGATGTGCGGGGTCGCGACACTGGTGACGATGCGGCTGATCTCGGCGAGCACCTCATTGACCGGCCCGCCAGCGACCCGCAAGTCCTCATCGCCGATCGAGAAGTGCGTCGGGTCTATCACCTTCGCCACTGTCATCGAGTCAGCGAACGTGTCCGGGGCGACGATGACCGTCTGTCCGGCCAGCGCCGGGTGAGTCAGCAGCGGGTCCGCAATCTCGACGATACCCTTCTCATAGTCAACCGACGCGATCCGGGTCTTCTGCAGTCCGGGGCTTACGAGCGCGAATTCGCCCATCCGCAGCTCCGTCCCGTTGAGTAGCATGACCTTCTCCGGCTTCCCGTCTGCATCGAGTCCGAGACAGGCGGCCTGTCCGCTGATCTCGATCTTCCCGTCGAGAGTGTATCTCTCATCAGGGGCCAGTGAGTGGAAGACGTAGTGAACGCTGCCGCCGGTCAGCTCGATGCGTGCGGCGACCGCCTTGCCGTCATCCGGCTCGAGGACTACCGGCAGAACCTGGTCAATGAAGGTGTTGGCCTTGTACGGCTCATAGACGGTGACGAAATTGCTTGCCAGGTCCTCGCCGGCCTTGCGCCGCCGCAGCATGAACTGGATCGTCTGCGGCATGTACTTATACTTCTGCGGCTTGCTGTCAGCGGCGATGATCTCTTCGTCGCGCCCCACCAGGTGGGCGCGGAGGCCGATGCCTTTCCAGGCGTACGAAGTCTGGTCCTGACCTGGCTCCTTGAGGCGCCACTCGAATATGGCCTTCCCATCGAGGGGTGCGCGCCGCACGTTGAAGAGGTACTGGAAGCCGCTGCCCCGGTAGCCGCCGTATGACATGCTGCCGAGTGGTTTGGCTGCATACCTTTCGTCATCGTAGAAGTGCTGGTACGGGACATCTTCACCGGCCAGCGTTCCCTCCTTCTGCACGGGTCCCAGTGGCGGCGTGCATGATGTTTCGGAGGGCGCGCCGAGGGCCACGTAGTCATGCTGGCTGCCGCCACGCACATAGAACACGTCGAAGAGGTAGCTCTGCGTCGGCGACAGTTCCACGAGCATGTTGGCCCGCCGATAGAGACTCACGTTCTCCCCATAAGCGCCATTGCACGAGGCGTCCGCAACCTGCGCGAAGCCGACCGGCTGATATGCGTACAGCTTCCCGGGCCCCCTGCCCTGCTTGCGGGCATCCACAACTACGGTATTGTGAGCGATGGTGTTGCCAAAGAAGGCGTAGCGTTTGTGGTTGCGCGAGTCGGTCTGCTCAGGATAACCGATATCGGTCAGCAGCGCATTGTCCTGCGAGAAGAGCAGCATGTTGAGCTGGTCGGCATGGCGGTGCTGCGGGTAGTCGCCATAGAAGAGCACGCTGGCGGTGCGGCTCGTCTCGGCACCGTCCTGCAGATACGCCAGCCCGTAGGCAGGGAAGTGGAATGAATTGACCCCGACGGGCGGGTTCTCGTCCGGCGGCAGTTCAGCCAGCATGTCATCCATGGGACGCTTGAAGAGGTCGTTGCCGGCAGCGGGATTGGAGAGCGCTATATGTGCAATGCGCGGCTCGTACCAATGGGGAATCGCCCTGTGGGCTATGGATGAGCTCAGCGAGCCGCCCCGGCAGAACATGTTGCCGGTGTCGCCGAGTGCGGGCACGAACTTGCCTGCCACCATCACGTCGAACGGCCAGGTGAGCAGCTTCTGGAAGCGCGGGTCATCGAAGAAGTTGACACCGACCTCTGTGAGTTCCGAGGCGATCGCCGACAGGCTGCTGACCCAGCCGTAGTTGTATCCAAGCGACTCCTGCGGAATCCCGTCCCGATAGACCAGATTCACCAGCGCGTCGCGGATGCCTATGTCCTGCGCGGTGCCGGGCTTGGGGTTCTCAACGATGTACCGGATCATCTCCTCACGTGACGGGTTCTGCGCCTCCTCCCCAAGTACGGCGGCCAGTATCAGCAGTGAGCTCTGGTGGCTCCCGTAGTTGCCGGCATTGCGATGACTCCCGTCGGTGATGTCACGGGCCGCCGTCATCAG
>JAUWOG010000614.1 GCA_030612305.1 Armatimonadota bacterium
AAGGCCAGAGCGCACGTCGCGATGGCGAATTCGGAGCATCTGTCGAGGTACGTCTTCTTCGTGTCCACGCAGTCCTCGAACGCGAAATCCAAACACTCGGCGAGCTCGGTGAACCGTCCGGTATCCGTGAGGCGATGCGGAGGACCGATGCCATCACGTTTGTCGCGGAGGCCCTCGAGGAAGTCGCGCCTGCCGATGCCGATAGAGCTAATCGGTCCGGCTGCGGTGATTGCTATTGCAGGTTGTCTGGGCGGCATATCAGTTGCCATTACATGCAGTATCCTGGCGGCCGTCTATTCAATTCGTCCGAAGACGACGCAGGCATTGTCGCCGCCGATGCCGGCGGATATTGATGCAGCGTGTTGGATGCTCTGTTGGCGAGCGCCCTCGATGACGTAGTCGAGATCGCACTCGGGGTCCGGCTCGGCGTAGTTGGTGGTGGGCGGGACGGTCTGGTGGAAGATGGAGAGCGCCGTGACCAGGCCTTCGACGGCTCCGGACGCGCCCATGAGGTGGAGCGTTGCGCCCTTGATGGAGACGACAGTTGTCTCATACGCGGCGGGACCGAGGACTTGCTTGATGGCCTGCGTCTCGGCGACATCGTGGTACTCGGTGCCGGTGCCGTGAGCGTTGATGTGGTTGATCTGGTCGGGTCGGATGCGGGCATCCCCGATGGCATTGGCGAGGACCTTCGCCATGCCTGCGCCGCCCGCGTCAGGTGCTGTGAGATGATAGGCATTGTTGTTCTGCGCGGCGCCGAGGACTTCGCAGTAGCAGCGAGCATTCCGCCGGCGAGCGTGGCCGGCGCTTTCGAGCACGAGAGCCCCGGCTCCCTCGCCGAAGATGGTCCCGCTACGGTTGGCCGAGAACGGATAGAGATCGTCGTCGGAGATCGTATGCAGGAGGCTGAGACCACTCAGATGGCTGGGAGCGAGGGAGTCATATCCGGCGACGAGGACGATGTCCGCCTGCCCGGTGCGGATGAGGCCGGCGGCATGGGCGATGGCAGCAGTGCCGGACGCGCAGGCCATGGAGACTTGCGCCGACGGGCCGCCGACAGCGAAGGTCGCCGCGACCGTATCAATGGCGCGATGGAAGGCGAAGTCACCAAACGCAGCCGGCGAGGGCTCGCCTGCGATGACGGAGGCGACGTATGTCTCCCAGGACATGGAGCCGCCGAAGTTGCTGCCCAGGACGCAGCCGACCTCAGGTTGCGGTTCGGATCGGGGGCTGAGTTGCTCGGTGAGATCGGCATCGGCGACGGCTTCGCCGAGGGCTGTGAGGAGAAACTGGGTGGCTTCATCCGGATGCTGGTCGAGGGCGAATCGGCAGGCGTCGAAGTGCCAATCGTTGACCTGGCCGGCACGTTCATTGCGCAGGCCGGAGGGGTCGAACTTGGTTATCCTGCTGAGGCCGCGGCGCCCGGCGAGGAGACCTTCCCAGAGCGCGTCTTTACCGATGCCGAGGGGTGTAACGGCACCGATGCCGGTGATGACGACCTGATTGAGCGCTGGGTGCTGCTGCATTATCCTTGTCCGCACGGGCAGCTTAGAGCCACCCATGAATGAGCCAGTAGGTGAGTGCGCCGAACACCATGGCCATGGGCATTGTCAGTATCCAGGCACCGACTATCTGCCCGACTACCCCCCACCTTACCGCCGTCAGTCTGTGAGACAGGCCGACTCCCATTATGGCGGTGGATATGACGTGAGTGGTGCTGACGGGAGCGCCGAAATGGGTGGCTAACTGGATGACGGATGCTGCGGCGGTTTCGGCGGCGAAGCCGTGAATCGGCTTGAGCTCCATCACCTTTCGGCCGACGGTCTTGATGATGCGCCACCCACCCATTGCGGTCCCCAGCGCCATGGCTGTGGCGGAGATGACCTTGACCCACAGGGGAACTATGAAGGTCCCCAGGACGCCGCTCGAAACCAACGTCAGAGTGATGATGCCCATGACCTGTTGCGCGTCGTTGGCGCCGTGGCTGAATGCCATGAAGCCGGCGGACATGACCTGTAAGCGCCTGAAATGGCGGTTGAGTAACGACGGCGCGCAGCGACCGAAGATGTGCAGCAGGAGCATCATCAGTATCACAGCGAAAACGATACCAAGGACGGGGGATACCAGCAGCGCGAAGAATATCTTCTTGAGGCCGGCGGCCTGCAGCACTCCGTAGTTGAGCGTCCACCCGAGCGTTCCGCTGGCGCTCGCAACGGTGGTGTGATCCGCCAGCACGGCGCCGACTATTCCCCCACCCAGCGTATGGGAACACCTCGTCGGCAGGCCAAGATACCACGTAATGAGCAACCACACAATCCCGCCCACGAGAGCGGCGCGGATCACCGTCTGGCTGGTGTCGGCGGGGTCCACGATGCCCTTGCCGATGGTTGTGGCGACCTTGACACTCACCAGAGCCCCGAGGAAGTTGAGGCCTGACGCGAAGACGATCGCCTGGCGCATGCTCAAGGCGCGGGTGAGAACCGACGTGGCAATTGCATTGGCGGTATCGTGAAACCCGTTCATGAAGTTGAAGATCAT
>JAUWOG010000466.1 GCA_030612305.1 Armatimonadota bacterium
ATGTCCGACCACGGCGAAGTTGCAGAGGGCGCCAGTTTCGAAGCGGACCGATATGGCTGAGAGGATGTCCACGTCGGCGTCCATGTTGTCCTGAAAGGCGAAGACTTCGGCGGGGCTGAATGCGGTCATCCAGAGGACGATGTCAAGCAGATGGCTGCCGGAGTCATTGAGCTGTCCGCCACCCGACCATTCCATCTGCGAGCGCCATGTGCCGCGTCCGACCTGAGACCTGTACCAGTTCTGTGACTGCACGCAACTGACGAAATGGCAGTTGCCCACTTCGCCGGAGGTGATGGTTTCTCGGCAATAGCGGTACGGAGGCAGACCGTGTCGCTGGTACGAGACGCTGAGTGTCAGTCCCGTCTCGTCGAGCTTGTCGAGGACGGCGCGGGCATGGGGGCTCGTACACACCATCGGCTTCTCGCACAGGACGTGGAGGCCGCGGTCCAGAGCCGCGATGATCTGTTCGTAGTGGAGCGTGTGGGGCGTGGAGATCTCGACGGCGTCCATCTCTACGCCAGCAAGCATCTTGCGGTAATCTGCGAAAGCCGGAGCCTTCGCGATGTCGGCATTGAGCTTACCTGCGGCCGCGATTGCGTCCTCGTCAGGGTCGCAGATGGCTACGATTTCGACATCCTCGATGTTGAGGAGCCGGCGCATGTGTCCGCGCGCGTTGCCTCCACACCCGATCATCCCGACCCGAATTGTCTCATCACTGACGAACATCGGCAGACTTCCTTTCGAATGGCCCCGGGGGAGGATGCTACGCGTCGGGCTGGAAGCCCGACCTACGCGTTGTATTCTCCAAGTTCAAGGTAAGTAGTTACAAGCAGTGAGCGGCTCGTGAGGCCGTTATCCAAGCGATATTCTCCGTGGGTGGAACGGATACCTCCGCCGTATCTGCGGATTTTCCAGGGCGCTGATTCAGAGGTCGGAAAGGCGCTGTGGCGACGGTGCTGCGAGGGCCTGGCAGAGACGAGGCGACTACGCTGCAACGTATTCTGTATTCGTCGCACTTTTGTACAACTACAAGCTACCAAACTTTAGCATCATTTGCAAACTCATGCCTCGTTAGAGCGGTCGAAGAGCCTTGACTTGCGGGGCCAAATCAGCTACAATGGAAGGGCAGATGAAGGAGCGTTTTCCCCGTAAGGAATGGCCCGTTGTCAGGGATGGAGTGTCGGCTCTCAGGACGTATCCCATGTTCCGGCAGATGGTGAAATAGTGGCTTTTTATTGCCTGCACGCCGCCGTGCTGCCGGGCCGTAGTGCGACCAGACTTGCTGCACACCATGTCTCGATATGGAGGCTGAACTAGCGCGTGAAGTTGGTATTCACTGACAAGGAGCACCGATAGATGGCGCAGAAGAAGAACTCCTACAACGCAGCACAGATCAAGGTACTGAAGGGTCTTGAGGGTGTGAGGCGTCGGCCGGCGATGTACATCGGCTCGACGGGCAAGCTGGGCTTGCACCACATTGTGTTTGAGGTAGTGGACAACAGCATTGATGAGGCGTTCGCGGGAGAATGCGATCGCATTGATGCGATTATCATGGCTGACGGCTCGCTCTCAGTGGCCGACAACGGCCGCGGCATCCCCGTTGACATGCACCCGACCGAGAAGCGTTCGGCTCTGGAAGTGGTGATGACGACGCTGCACGCGGGCGGGAAGTTTGAAGGCGGGGGCTACAAGGTCTCCGGCGGCCTGCATGGTGTTGGTGTGTCCTGCACCAACGCTCTTTCGGAGTGGTGCGAGGTGGAGGTATGCCGCGACGGGTACAAGTACTACCAGGCATACGACCGTGGCCTCCCGCGTGAGAAGGTGAAGAAGGGAGGCAAGTGCAAACGGCAAGGCAACTACACGCGCTTCCTGCCCGACGCTGAGATATTCGATGCGACCGAGTTTGAGTACGACATTATTGCGGCGCGTCTGCGGGAGCTTGCGTATCTGGCCAGCGGCGTGACGATAACACTCAAGGACGAGCGTCCCGGCCAACGGCGTGAAGACAAGTGGCTTGAGAAGGGCGGGATCAAGGCGTATGTGTGCGCACTTGCGGAGGGCAAGGAGGCTCTGCACAAGCCGATTTATTTCCGGCGCGAGCGCGAAGACATTGACGTCGAGATAGCCATCATTCACACGCAGGGCATCTACGAGAACATCGTCAGCTACGTCAATTCGATCCACACGATTGAGGGGGGGACGCATCTGTCGGGGTTCAAGACGGCGCTGACGCGGACCGTCAATGCGTATGCCTTCGACCAGGGCATGCGCAAGGAGAAGGAGCGAAATTTCACGGGCAACGAAGTGCGCGAGGGGATGACCGCGGTCATCAATATCAAGATCGTCAACCCGCAGTTCGAGGGTCAGACGAAGACGAAGCTGGGGAACTCCGAGGTCGAGGGATTGGTCAACTCGATCGTCGGGGAGGGTGTGCGCGATTTCCTCGAGGAGAATCCCCGGGTCGCCAAGCGCATCATCAACAAGGCGACAACGGCAGCGCGGGCCCAGGACGCCGCACGTCGGGCCGCAGAAGCCACGCGCAAGACGGCGCTTTCGTCCGCCGGTATGCCGGGTAAACTGGCCGACTGTGCGAGCCGCAAGCCTGAGGAATGCGAGCTGTTCATCGTCGAGGGCAATTCCGCCGGTGGCAACGCCAAGCAGGCACGGGATAGCAGATACCAAGCGATTCTGCCGCTGCGTGGCGTCACGATCAATGTCGAGAAGTCACGGCTCGATAAGGTGCTGGATAATGAGGAGATCATGTCGCTGATTACTGCGCTGGGGGCGGGCTTCTCCACGAACGGCGAGAACGGCGAGAACAGTTCAAACGGGGATGCTGAGGCGTCGAGCAAGTTCGACCTGGACAAGCTGCGCTACCACCGCATCATCATCATGGCGGATGCCGACATTGACGGCTCGCACATAAGCGCGCTGCTGCTGACCTTTTTCTTCCGCTACATGCAGCCGCTGCTGCACAAGGGCTGCGTGTATGTGGCGCAGTCGCCGCTGTTCCGCGTGAAGGCCAAGGGTGACACCTACTACGCACTCGACGAAGCGGAACTGGCAGCGTTGCTGGAACGGCTCGGCAATCGCGATGTGACGGTGAATCGGTTCAAGGGTCTGTCGGAGATGGACGCCGATGACCTGGCCGAGACGACCATGGACCCCAAACACCGGATCCTGCGCCAAATCACCGTGGAGCAAGCCGAGGAGGCCGACAAGGTCATCAGTACGCTGCTGGGTGACGACGTAGTGCGGCGGCGGAAGTTCCTCGTCGAACACGCGAAGGTGGCC
>JAUWOG010000020.1 GCA_030612305.1 Armatimonadota bacterium
AAGGCCACCTTCTCGACCACATTGGGGCTGATAGTGTGCCGCGATTCCATCACTTCAGCCTCCCCGCCCGGCGCACCACGACGTCGGCTATCGTGTTCGTGACGAACGCAATGACAAACAGTATCAAGCCCACTGCGAACAGAGCGTGATAGTGCTCGCCGTGGAACGCTGTTTCCCCCATTTCCGCCGCTATCGTCGCAGTCATCGTGCGCACAGGGCGCAGAAATCCCATGAAGCCTTGCGGTATCACTGCGGCATTGCCGGTCACCATCAGTACCGTCATCGTCTCGCCGATTGCCCGGCCCAGGCCCAGCATCATCGCCGCAATGATCCCGGACCGGCCAGCCGGCAGCACCACCCGACATATCGTCTGCCAGCGCGTCGCGCCTAACGCTAGTGAGTTCTCTCGCAACGCCACCGGCACGGAGCGAATCGCGTCCTCCGAAACCGAGACGATGGTCGGCAGTGCCATGAATGCCAGGATCAGCGATCCCAGTGCCGCAAACTGGCTGATTGGCAGGTTCAACACCTCAGCCAGCCACGGACCTATCAGCAGCATCCCCAGGAACCCGAACACCACCGACGGGATCGCCGCCAGCAACTCCACCGCCGGCTTGAGCACCTCCCGGGCGCGCTTTGGCGCCACCTCCGCGATGAACACGGCGCACGCAAGTCCCAACGGTACCGCCAGCACCATCGCACCCACGGTGACATACAGCGAGCCCAGCACCAGCGGCAACATGCCGAACTGCGGCGGCTCCGCTGTCGGCGACCAGCGCCTCCCGCCCAGAAGCTCGGAGACCGAATGTGCTCTCAACGCGGGAAGTGCGTTGTCGAACAGGAACACAAAGATGAGCAGCACAAAAACGATGGCGATGATGCCCGCCATCTGATTCACTCGCTCGATGATCCACTCCCACGCCTCACGTCTCGTCCTCTTCATCCCTGCCTCGCAAATCGCTCGTTTCTGTCCGGTGCCGTGCAGGAGGCTCCTCGTGGGGAGGACACGAGGAGCCCCATCTCTGCCGGCCGTGAGTGACTAGTCCGCCACCGGCACGAAGCCAAGCTCTGCAACGATGGCCTGACCTGCTGCGCCCTTACCCCAGTCCAGATAGTCCTTGACCGCACCAGTCGGCTCGCCGTTGGTGTACATGTACAGCGACCGCGACACCGGATAGCTGCCATCCTTGACTGTCTCGACGGTGGCTGCTACGGCCTCATCGCCGCTCATCGGGATCACCTTGACAGCCTTCACCGTATTATCAATGTAACCCAGGCCCACGTAGCCGATCGCGGTCTTCGTCTGTCCCACCGTCGCCAGCACGGCCTGGTTCGAAGCCTGCTTCAGGGCCTCGGGCGCATAGTCACGCTCCTTGTCCTTCTTGCCCAACGTGACCACCATTTCCTTGAACGCCTCGTAGGTGCCCGAAGCCGAGTCGCGGCTGATGATCTGGATTTCCCCGGCTTTCCCGCCGACATCTTTCCAGTCCCGGACATTGCCGGTGAAGATGTCCGACAACTGCTCCACTGACAGCGCTTCAAGTCCATTGGTCGGATGCACAATCACGGCGATGCCGTCGTAGGCGACTGTGTGCTCGACCGCGTTGATGCCGGCCTCTTCGGCCTGTTTCTTCTCCTTGTCCTTCATCCCGCGGGAAGCGTCCGCGATCTCTGCCGTACCTCGGATGAGCGCCTCGATGCCGGCACCTGAGCCGCCGCCGGATACTGCGATGTTGACCTCCGGGTGGCTCTCGTTGTACTTCTTCCGCCAGGCCTCCGCTATGGGGAGTACCGTAGTCGAGCCGATCTGCCTGATCTTCTGTGCCGGTGCCGGTGGCATTGGCGGCTCCGGCGGCAGCGGCGTCACCGAAACCGGCCCCGGTTCCATCTGACGTCGTGCACAGCCACCGACAACCACAATCATGCCAACTGCCAATACGATGGCCAAAGCCGCGATTACCATTCTCCTGCCTGTCATCTTTTCATCTTCTCCTTCCAAGTGTACGTCGCGTCATGCCGTCTGCATGAAACCTCAGCCGTCCCTCAGTACTTCACCTGCCATTGCAGCCCCAGCGTCGAGCCGGTAGTACCCTCATCGTCTATGTCTTCGTACTGCAGCGTGAGCCGCGAGCGCTTGCCGAGTGTCTGAGCCGCGCCCAACGTGTGCCGCTTGTAGTCGGCCGCATCGCCATCATCGTAGATATCATAGCGGTAGAACCATGTCGTCTTGCTGTCCTTCGGCGTGTACTCGACCGTGCCGTAGCAGCCATTCACGTCAACTTCCTTCCGGCTGCCGTCGAAGTACTCGCCCTGGAAGTTGAAGCCCCTGCTCCCGTTGTAGCGCACATGAGCGGCCCACACATCGTCATCGTAATCAAGCGGATCGCCGTTGGCATCAAAGCCATCGCGCGAAGCCCTCATATAGCTGAGCCCTGCCGCGCCCTTGTTCCGCAGCGGCCACTTCACGCTCGCCACCAACGCCTCCGAATCATCGTGAACATCGCCGCCGGTAAACAGCTTCTCGTCCATGCCCTGCAAGTCGTTGGAGTACCCGAGGGTGATATGAGGCGTGTGCTTCGTCTCGTCCGTCGGCTTGTAGAAGAAGTAAATCCCTGTGTCCTTCTCGCCTGGGAACAGCGAGCGCGTCACCTGCGCCCGCTCGAACGGGAGCCGCTTCGAGCTTGAGTACCCAACGTCTTCGCCGAACATCATGTCAGAAAAGCCCACTCGCACCTTCCACTCATCTCCGAGCGGGTGCGTGATCGTTGCATCCTTCAGCACAACATCCCCGTCATCGTCGAGTTTCCCCAGGTCAATCTGCAACTTGATCTCCGTGCCATCTTCATTCACCGGCCCTGCAACCTTCAGCCGCACGCGCCTGAGATCGAAATCGTAGTCGCTCCCCTCGGTCTCAGTGTCGAGAAAGCGCGCCTGCGTGTAGCCGCTGATCTTGAGGTCCGCACTTACCGCCGGCATTGCGAGCGCACTGCACAGCCCTGCCAACATCAGAACACACCCGACCATCCATTTGCTCATTGCATTCGCCTCTGTACGTCAGTCGTTGTTGCGGTCATGCCTGCGGCTGCGAAATCAGGTCCGTATGGGGGCAGTATATCGGTCGGATGTTAAGCCGCAGTTATGGTCGCATTAAGGTTGTGTTAAGGAATCGGGCTGCGTCCAGAACGGGAGATCACAACGCCGGCATGGGGTCAACGGCGACAATCGGGGGGGTATCAACATCTTGCGGAGGCCGGCTTCCGAGGGGCAATACGACATCACGAGGCAGCAACTGGCGCGGCCGCTTGACTACGTCCGGGAACCGTCGGGGAAGAACACACGGAATGTGGAACCTCTGCCGGGGACGCTGTCCACGGCTACCTGGCCGCCGTGCGCCTCGGCGATATGCTTGACGATGGCCAGCCCGAGGCCGGTGCCGCCGGCCGCTCGGTCCCGTGACTTGTCCACTCTATAGAACCGCTCAAAAATGCGGTCAAGGTCATCGGCTGCAATGCCGGTGCCCGTATCACTGACAGCAACTTCGTAGCCGCCCGGCACCTTGCTGCCACTCAGCACGACTTCACCATCCGCCGGTGTGTATTTCACCGCGTTGTCCAGCAGATTCATCAGAACCGTATGCAGGCTGTCGGGGTCGGCATAGACACGGTCGCCCTCCTCGGACTGGCTGCTCACAACCACACCGTTTGCCGTCGCCGCCGCGCCAATCTGTGACAGTGCCCGGTCGAAGGCCCCCGACACCTCCACCCACTCGGGGCGCAGCAACTCCTGCCCTCGCTCCACACGTGTCAGCGTGAGCATGTCGTCGAGGATGTCGCCGAGGCGCCCCACGGTCTCGATGATCCGGTCCACGAACTCCGGCCCCTTCTCGGCATCATCCAGCGCCCCTCCCTGCAGCGCCTCTGCGAGTGCCTTGATGCCGGCAGTGGGCGTCCGCAGTTCGTGACTCGCGTTGGACACGAAATCCCGCCGCACCTGGTCCGCCTTCTCCATGTCCGTAACATCGTGCAGCAGCCCGACAGCGCCCATGACAGCCTCTGCGTCCCCAATCAGCGGCGCCGCCACCGCGATGAGAGTTCGTGGCTCCGGATGCAGCAGGCGTATCTCATCGCGCTGTGCAGTGCCTTGCTCAACCGCCCGTGCCAGCAGACTGCTCAACTGGTAGTTCAGAGATACCGCTTCAGGCAATTGCCCGGCTACCCGCTCAACCTCCACACCGAACATGTCCCCAAACGTACGGTTCACGAACTGCACGCGCCGCTGCTCATCCACGACAACCACGGCATCGGTCATCTGCTCGAGTATCGTGGCATAGTACCTGCTCTCCTTCTCTGAGGCGGCGACCAGGCCGGCGAGACGCTCGACGGTGTTGTTGAAGACCTCTGCCAGCATCGCGAGTTCCCCGCCCTCTATGCCCTCCGCGCGCACTTCCAGATCACCCGCCCCAACGCGCCGAGCTACGCGGACCAACCGTTGCACCGGCTCCGTCAGGCTCCCGGCCAGCTTGTGCGACACCAGCCATGCAGCAATCATCGCGACAAGAAATGCTCCTCCCAGCACCGTCCGCAATCTTGCCGCGGCCATGCTGACAGCCGTCAACGGCATTGCCAGACGGATCACAGCTTTGCCCCGCTTCGTCCCGGCATCGCCTGCGCCCGGCATGGCAACGGCAACATACAGCATATCAACCCCGAGTGTATTGCTGCGGTGCGTGGCACTACCCCAGCCCGCTTGGACTGCCTGAATGCGCTCCGGCCTGCTACCGTGGTTCTCCATACTCTCCGGGTCATGCTGGCTGTCGGCGACCACGGTGCCATCGCCCGCGATCATAGTTACCCGCGCCCCTGCCGCATCGTCGAGTTCCCAGACCAGCCGCTGGAGTTGCGCGCTCGGTTCCCACGGCGGCTCGGGCAACGTCTTCGCGACCAGTCGTGCTTCAGCAAGCAGACTCTCCCGCACCTGTTGCGTCGTGTGCAGCCCCACACTCACATGGAGGTACGCGCCAAGCAGGGAGAACGCAACGGCGACCAGCAGTGTGAAACTGAGAGTGATTTTCCAGCGCAATGACATGGTCATTCACCGTCCACAAACTTGTAGCCCACGCCGCGAACGGTGACGATCCGCTGCGGGTTCCCCGGGTCGGCCTCGATTTTCTTGCGCAGCCAGCGCACGTGCACATCCACGGTCCGTTCGTCCACGTACTCGCTCTCGCCCCACACCGCCGCGAGGATCTCCTGACGCGGCCGCACCCGTCCCGCGTGTCTCATCAGATACGCCAGCAGGTCGAACTCCTTCGGCGATAGCTCAACCGGCCGGCCCGACACCGTTGCCTCATGCTTCTCAGCGTCCAGCACCACCCCGCCCTTCGTCATCGTCCCCTCGATTTCCTCCGCATCATCGGCCGCTGAGCGCCGCAGCACCGCCCGCACTCGAGCCACCAGCTCCCTCATGCTGAACGGCTTGGTCACATAGTCATCTGCACCCATTTCCAGCCCCGCCACACGGTCTGGCTCCTCAGCCCGCGCCGTCAGCATAATCACTGGCACTTCCCGCGTCTTGCGAAATGCCGCAAACAGGTCCCACCCGCTGACCCGTGGCAGCATCAAATCCAGTATCACCAGGTCCGGACGCCACGACTCGAACTTCTCCAGAGCTGCCTTGCCGTCCGCTGCTATCGCCACCTCGAAGCCTTCCTGTCCAAGCGTGTACGCAACGCCCTCGGCCACACTCGCCTCGTCCTCTACTATCAGAATCCGTTCCGCCATTATCTGCGCCAGCTTCCCCTCCGTTTCTCGCCCGCCACACAGTCTGTGCTTCTCGACGCATACGCTCCACTTGCAGTACGTTTCGCCTCCTCATTCCCTTTCTCCTTGTCTGTGCCTGCCGTTGCGCTGTCGGCAGCCTGCGCGGGGTGATGTCGGGGGGCGCGAGGCGGGCGGCATCGAGCGCCGCATGGCGGGACGCACCCATCTGTGTCCATGACCTGAGCGGCATCCGAGGATTCAGTCAATGAAACGCCACCCCTTCAAGCACAATCGCAAAGGCCGGAATCGGTATTCCCTTCAGGCGCTCGCCCATGCTATCATCCAAGAGCCCACCGCCCAACGGGTCATCGAACAGGTTCGCGACGAGTTCGACCTGCTCGCTCCCATTGACCGCGCTGACCGCGAGGAGAACCTCGCACATGACCGCGACCCTATCCGCGCGCGCGTCGCAGTACTCCTGAGCGAAGCGAAATGGCCTCGAGATGACATTACTGACCTGCTCAACTACGTCTTCCGGCCCGAACAGATCAGGGCCGATGTCTTCGATTTCCTGTGCGCAGGCGATCATCCTGAGAAAGAGGACCTTGTCACCTTCCACCTGCCATTCCTCTTTGAGGACACCGTCGTCATAGCAATTGCTTCCCGCTTTGCCGACATTGGCGTCCTTGCAACCGACTTCAAGCACCAGTTCATGGACGCATTCCCCCCCCAGGGACGACAATTCCATCCGCGCAATCCCGAACGTGACCTCTGGATCGTCGCCCGGCACATCGAGATACGTGACACGCTTCCCGACCAACAAGCCGAGATCGCTCGAATGGCTCAGATCCTCGACACTGACGAAGGTGACCTCACCGAGCGCACCGCGCTTGACGACCTTCTTTGTCAGTTCCAGGAAACGCAATGGGCCCACGAACTCGCCCGCTACGACCTCGACACGAATGACGGGCGCCGCGCTGCAAAGAATTTCCTCAAGCAGATTCTGCACCGCAACCGTACTCGCTTCAGAGCGATCCTCGATGAGGTTGACCACCCCCCCGACGCATAGCCGCTTACGGACAGAGGCCCCTTATCCGTAACCACCCATTTCTCGCCTCCTCTACACTCCGCACACAGCGGAGGTTCGTATTCTGAGGAGGCAAGCGATGATTGACACAGTACGTCTTATCTGCATTGAGCGCCCGACCCAGGAGCAACTCGAAGCATTCTGGGTCAGACGCGAAGATAGCGGGCGCGGCCCCGAGCCCAAAGTCTCCTACTTCTACAACGCAAGCGAGGCGTTGCACAGTACCTTCCGGGCCACCTATAGGCCCAAGGCGTTGCAGGGCTATGATCAGTTCCTGCTTGAGGCTTCGCTGCCCAAGTTGGTCTATGCCAACAACTGGATGCTGCTTGACAACCTCGAGGACGCCACCGCTGCTTTCGACGCCATCCTGCACGCCAGCGAGGCCATACCCCCGCTGATGCCGACAGCGCAGATGTCACTCTCGCGGCTCGATGTCTGCTGCAGCCATTACGTCGGCGATCTCATGCCTCACTATGTCGAGGCTCTGGGCAGACTGGCCTACTCGCATCGCGACACCGTCCGGGTAAACGACGAGACTGTCGAGTACCGCGCCAAGTCAGTCAAGACGAAGTTCTACGACAAGCACGCGGAGACCAATGGCGAAGCCCCACACGGACTCCTCCGCCACGAAGTCACCTTCCACAGAGCACGCACCATCAAGCGCGGCTTGGGTACCAAATGCCCAGTGACACTGGGCGGCTTGACCAAAGACACGCTGTTGCCCATCTTGGAGAACGATCTTGTCCGTCTCGGCATTCACGGGAAGCCCTTCGCCACAGCCAACTGCGCCGCCCTCATCCTGTGTGAAGCCTACGGGCGCAAGAAGGGCGGGTATCGCTACATGGAGCTCGATCTCCTTCAGAGAATGTCCAAGTCTAAGGTGGCCGCTGCCCTGCACCTCTCTCTCAGCACCATTCGCAGGCACATGGCCGATATACGGGACGCCGGTCTCTCGCTTGCCCTCACTGACAACGAGGTCGAGCTTCCTCCTCTGCAGGTGACCTTGTGACCCATCACCTAATGAACCAAATTTGCGCACAAACTCCTGGTGTTACTCTTCGTGACTTGTTATGCTTCCTGCGCAATGATAGAATACTGGGGAACGATCCCGACTGCCAAGGAGCAATCCCACATGTCAATCAAGGACAGCCTCTGCAGGATCGATTTCGTCCTTGAAGTCATTGCCGGTGGTGACGATCGCTACACTTTTCGCGTCCGGTTGAAGCCAGACCCAGAGCGATACGAGTGGCACGAACGCGACGGTGAGCGGTGGCTTTTCGACAAGCTGGACGGAACCTACTACCCACCCCGGGTACTTCAGGACCTGGCAGAGCAGATGGCCGGCCAGCCGATCTATTATTGCCAGCAGGAAGTCGGGGAAGCTCAGGCCTACATCCGTTCTCGCCTTCCCGCCATCAGCGCGATGCTAGATGGCTCCGACAGCGCCGAGGTCCTGGCCGACAAGTCGGAGGCCTTCCTCGAGAAACTCGGGGAAGGAGAACTGGGATTCGTCATTCTGTCCATTGACCTCGTCGGCTCAACCCAGCTGTCCGTCGCTCTCGGATCCGTCGACTATCGAGCAATCATCAAGGTTGTCTTCTATGAACTTAGCAAAGTGGTGCCGAAGTTCCATGGACATGTGCTCAAATACACTGGTGACGGTTTGATCGCTTACTTCTCGGCGCCCACCATCTGCGCGAAAGGCGACCTTGCAGTCGACTGCGCACTGACCATCCATGGTCTCGTCTACAAGGCACTCAATCCGTTACTCGAAGAGAGAGGCTTACCCAGCATCGACATTCGCATAGGGATGGACGTCGATGATGCCCATGTCGCCGCCATCGGCAGCTCTGCAACGAAACGCCACATGGATATCATCGGGTCAGTCATCGGCATCACGACAAAGATAGAGGCACTTGCAGCTCCCGGCGAGGTCTGCTTGGGAGCAGCACTTGAGCGAAACATCCACACGAACTGGCGGCAGATCTGTCAGCCGGTGTCCCTCCCGGAGGACTGGCCTTACAAAGATGTGGGGGCTCGCCCTTACCGTGTCTTCGTTGTGCGCCCGAGTCCTCCTCAACCCGAGGACCAAGGACAAGGACACACGACAGGCACCCGTCGCGGTTGATTTCGGATTGCTCGGCGAGAAGGGAAGCTCATGACGCTTCGGACATCCCACGACCGCCCCTTGACAGATTGTAGCGGCTTTCTGCGGGGCGGTCGAGGGAAATGGTAGCCGCCATCCCCTATCTCCCCATCGGCGCGTGAGCCGCACCTAACGGATGACACTGCATCGCCGACTGCAGGTGCGCCGCGTCCAGATGCAGGTATTGGGCCGTCGTGGACAGGTCCGCATGGCCCATCATCTCCTTGATTGACATGAGGTTGCACCCCTGCTGAAGAAGCAACGACGCGAATGTATGTCGCAAGGTGTGAAGTGTCACGCCCTCACGTAGCACCCCCGCACGCTGAGCCGCACGCTTGAACAGGCCGAGGCCGTACAGCCCCTTGATCCCGAGCGGGTGTTCGGCGATCCCCACGAAGAGACGGTCATGATCCACCTGCGGCCGGAACTCCAGCCAATCGCCGATCGCATCCGCCGGCTCTTCAAGTAGCGGAATGGAGCGCCCCTTCATGCCCTTGCCCTCCTGTACCTTCAGCCACCGAGCCTGCAGGTCCACGTCCGGCAGCCTCAGGTCAAGCAACTCACTCCGCCGCACTCCGCAGAAGAGCAGCGTCGCAATCACCGCCCGGTTCCGAAAGCCCTTTACGGGATTCGCGTCTTGATCCGCCACTGCCAGCAGACGCCGCGCTTCCTCCAGCGTCAGCACCGCAGGCAGCCTCTTCCTCTTCTTTGGCAGCGCCACCGCCCTGCAGGGATTGCTCGTCGCATACCCGTAGCCGATGAGCCAGTTGCACATCGACGAGACTGTTGAGACGCGCCGGGCGATGGTCGCAGGCTTGTATCCCTCCCGCGCCATCCAGCTTACATACTGCCGCATCACCACCGTGGTGATCTCCTCGGTGTCCGGCTCGATTGCCTCCTGGTCGAGGTACGCGATGCACCGCCGCACGTCAGAGCTATAAGCTCTAACGGTGCGGGCGGTGCAACCTCTTTCGAGGTCAAGATACTGCAGGAATTGCTCTGCTGCCTGTTCGATCCGCATTTGCCATCACACTCTCTCTGAGTAGATGAGGTGTTCTGGCTCGAGCGGCAGTCGCGGGACGCGACCGCCTCAGGCTGCAGCGTGTAAGTGGGGTTTATCTCCGGATTATGTGTCTTCGATTTGGGCCAGTAATGCCCGAACTAGTACCCATAATCGCGAAGAGTGGGTCTATAAGCCGAATTATCTGGGCAGTGTGGGGCAGAAGCGTCCTGATAAACGCCCCGGCTAGATGGACCGGCTGCGCAAGTCTAGTACTGTTCCGGATCGACTCATCATGTGGGCAATAGTGAGAATCCACGCTGAGTCCAGAATGCAGGACGAAAAGAGCCAAAAAGATGTGTTGACTAACTCAATTGTGGGTATAACAAGTATATGTAGGGGCTCGTACTTACATATGATAGGCCTCTATCTAGTATTAGTTGCACGCTTAACATATATTAGTGTTTCGGGTCATGCGCCGGCCTTTCAAGCTGTTGCCCCTAAACCGCCCGATCGGCGTGTCTCGCTTAGATGAGCCTTTGGGGCCGGAAATGGATCGATTGCTGGCGCTGTCCACCACGGACGGGCTTCGAGCCTGAATCACGTGCGATCTGGGTGGTTTCGGGGGTGTGCGGAAGGGATAGGCCGCCACTTGTCTTGCAGTTCTCACTATACCTGAGAAACGGGAGTAAGACACGGCGTCGGCTGTCCACCACGGACAGCCAAGGGCGGGTGATTGTCCGGAATGCGGCCAGGTGCAGGGCCGTCGTGAGCTGCCAATGCCCAGATCAACGCACCGGTTTGGAGCATAACTGAACAGACGAGGGAAGGCAAGGTCGAGCTGTCCACCACGGACAGCCAAGGGCGGGCGATTGTCCGAAATGCGTCCACGTGCAGGGCGGTCGTGGGCTGACAATGCCCAGGTCAAGGGACCGGTTTGGGGCATAACTGAAGCGGCAGGTGGTCGTCGGAGGGGCCGCATGGCAAACGGCAAAGGCAACGGCCGGCGCGGCACAGGTCCGCGCCCTACAAACGGCAACGGCGAACGACCCGCACGCCAATGGCAAGTCAGCAATGACATCACGATTCCAGATGCTGCCGTTGTCCAGCACGATTGGTTGTCGTAAGGTACTGGCGATGAAGGGAGCGATGTCAGGCGATGGAGGAGGAGCAGAACGGCACACGTGAGGATGCCGCCAGTAAGCGGCTTTACTGTGCGCGGTATGCCGGCATGGAGGTGATGGTCCGTGATGGGTGGGTGCGATTCGATAAGCGTGGCTTCGTTGTTGGCATGATCAAGACAGCGGGTGGCGGGATCGTGGACCCGCCGCAACCAATTAGCAAGCGGCAGAAGCGTAAGCTTGAAGAACTGGCCGGTCTGGTCGAGCTGTCTGCTGAAGAGGTGCGACACTTGCCCTTGCAGATCGAGAACGAACGGCGCCGGCGTGAGTCGGTAGAGAGAATAACGG
Source organism: Armatimonadota bacterium (assembly GCA_030612305.1). Taxonomy (GTDB): domain Bacteria; phylum Armatimonadota; class Zipacnadia; order Zipacnadales; family UBA11051; genus UBA11051. The sequence goes on from JAUWOG010000020.1 coordinate 11,462, forward strand.
AGTGTATTCACACCGCGCGCCGACGGCTGGAGCGTTGGCCCAGCATACGAGAAGTTCAGGCTACACTCGTTGAGTGCGGCTTTGCCGCGGGCCGGAAGGAAAAGATAAGTGAGCAGCTGCAAGTATTGAAGAAGGAGCGACAGAAAAGGAATGGCAGGAGGTGATATTGTGGCGGGTAGAAGATGCAAAGCGAAGACGAAATCGGGTGAGCGATGCAGGGCCTACACCGTGGAGGGGTCGGACTACTGCTTCGTGCATGATCCGACACTGGCGGGAGAGCGGGTACGGTGGCGTCGCAGCGGTGGCAGCAAAGGCGCGAAGAAAGCAGCGCTGGAAGAGGCCGTAGGGGTGCAGACGTCCGAAGAGGTCAAAGGGTTGTTGGGGCGGACGATCGAGCTGGTGCGAAGCGGGAAAATGGATCCGAGTACGGCCAATGCGATTGCGCGGCTCTGTAATCTACAACTCAAGGCCATCAGGGAAACGGAGTATGAGGAACGGCTGCAACAGTTGGAGCGTTTGACGCGAGAGGGAAAATGAAATGCGAAGGGATGAGCGGAGTCCCAATGAGGCATTGGCGGGGTTCTCGGATGAAGAGCGGTTCGGACAGTTGGAGCGTTTGACGCGAGGAGGGAAATGAAATGCGAAGGGATGAGCGTATTCTGAATGAAGCATTGGTCGGGCTCTCGGATGAACAGCGTATGAATGCCTGGATGGATGCAATGCGGCGAGCTGGCGGACTGGGCTTCGCTTCGGCTGATGATGAGATAAGAGGGGAGATATTCGATATCGAACAGAGCACACCAGAGGAACACCAGGACTGGTTCGCGAGGCACCGGGACAGAGC
>JAUWOG010000646.1 GCA_030612305.1 Armatimonadota bacterium
TGGGCCGCCAGTTTCGCGTTCTTCGGCCCACGGAGCGCTGCCGCGTCGAGGTATCTGCCAACGATCTCCGGGTATAGCACGGTCGCCTCCAGCCACACCCGCTCCCTGGGTATGCATATACCGACACTACCCACTCCCATCCCGTACATGGCGTGAGTATCACCGAAGCGCGCAATTGAGCGATGCGCGTCGGGCGACAGGTCGTCCGGTGTCGGCTCGTATTCCTCTGCGGCTTCAACACCGCGCTCAACCTGCTCGGCGAGTTGCTCAGGGGTCGGCTCAGGCTCCGGCCTCGCATCAACCTTCCCGTATGTCTCCGTCGGCGGATCGAAGTGCCACACCTCCCAGTGCTCCCCTTTATCCGGGTCACCATACATGAACGTATTCTCATCTATCTTCCGGCTCGGACGTTGCGGCTTCCGCCAGTGCACAGTCCGCACCATATCCAGATCCAGCGTCTCGCCCAATTCGCAGGCATCGGTAAAGCTGCGTTCCACGAACTCGGCCTGCGCATCTCCACCGACGCCGCCTTCCCACAGCGCCACCGCCTCCCGGTACTGTTGAATCCCCCCGCCCGTGTACGCCTCCCGGCCCAGCACGTACGAGGCAACATCAGAACTCAAGCTGGCGTGGTATATTGGAATCCTGTCCGTCGGCTGATGCTCAAAGACCGCTGCCACTCGCTCTTTCGGAAGCATACGTAGCTTCTCCTCTGCGCTGTCATTTCACGATCCGCTTCTCCCGTTTACTTCCCGACACGCCCTGCTCTGACCTTCTCTCCGCTGCGCAGGTGCTCCCTGGCCTCACGCCGAATACTCCATCGCAACTGCCTGCCGCCGCACTTCCCACACAGAAGGGTTCACATGATGACTAATCAATTCCTCACCGACGAGATGAAATCCCTCGCCTTGACTCTCGGCGCGGACCTCGTCGGCATTGCTTCCGCCGATCGCTACGCCGAAGCCCCCATCGAAATGTCACCACAGGGCCACCTTCCTGGCGCGCCCTCCGTTCTCGTCGTCGCCATCCATCATCCCGACGCCGCCATTGAGATCGGCGGCAACGAGCATCCCCAGGAGATGGGCCCATACTTCATCCAAGGCGTGATGAACACCAAGCTCGAGTGCATCTCCTTCCAGATCGCCCGCAGGCTCGAAGACCTCGGCCACCGCGTCGTCGCCATTCCCGCGACCAACGTCTGGCGCTTCCGCCCCTACAAGAACGTCAAGGAATCCTTCGCCCCGGACCTCTCCGACATTCACGCCGCCGCTGCCGCCGGCCTCGGCGAAATCGGCTACAACGGCCTTCTCCTCACTCCCGAGTACGGCCCCCGCCAGCGCTTCTGCTGCCTGGTCACCGACGCCCCTCTGGTGCCCGATCCGCTCTACGACGGGGAGCCGCTTTGCGACATGTGCGGCGAGTGCATCCGCCACTGCCCGATGGACGTTTTCAACAAGGAGACCGGCCCGAAGCATGTCATCCACATGGACTGGAAGGAGTTCTCCTACTGCAACAAGAACAAGTGGCGCTGCTCCTGGGCCGAGCATTTCGGCCTCGACCTCGACGCCGAAATCCCCGACCAGGTCAACGAGCAGACCATCCTGGACAACCTTGAGATCGCCGGCCGTCGCGGCGGGGCCATGGGCTCATGTCTCCGCTACTGCCTCCCTGCCCATCGCCGCCGCGACGCCCCCGCCGACTCCACCCCCTGGCGCCGCCGCAGCCCCTTCATGGACGAACGCCCAATCGGCGAGCAACTTGCCGATGACACACCAAAACCACCCGACCGCACGCTCACCCTCAACACCATCAAGCGCCTCATCAACCGCGAAGCCGACATGCTCGCCATCGTGGACCGCGAGACCTGCCTTGAGCGCGGCTTCGACCTCCGCGACGAACTCCCTGACGCCCAGACCCTCATCGCCTTCGCCCACCATTCTCCCCCATCCCTGGAAGACCCCGGGTCCACACACCTCAGGTCACGGCCCCAGCCGGTCGTCGCCCAGACCCTCGCCGAATGGTCCGGCTTCGCCCAGCTTGAGCTCTGCCAGTACCTCGAAGCCCGCGGCTATTCCGCCATGCCCGGCGGCCACATCTCAGCCGCAAAGATCATCCCCGCTTCCGGCCTCGCACAGAGCTTCAGCGAAGACACCGGCCCCGTTGTTGACGGCTTCGACGGCTCCCTCGACTTCGGCTGCGTCCTCACCAGCGCCCCCCTCCCCGCCGCCCCGCACCTCTTCCCCATCGCCCCCCCAGCGGGGGCCGTCCCCGCCGCCGCCCGCCGCCCCCGCCGGGCCGC
>JAUWOG010000620.1 GCA_030612305.1 Armatimonadota bacterium
GCAACCGACTTGGTCAAACCAGCGGAGGCGTGACACCCACAGCAGGAGGGCTCCAGCATGGAAACCATGCGCATGTTGATTGGAGAGGACTGGCTCCCGGCCGCCGACGGCAGGGAGCTCGACAACATCAATCCTGCCGACGGTAAGCTGATTTGCCGCATAGCCCGAGGTGGGGCCGAGGACGTGGACCGCGCAGTCGCGGCCGCCTCCGACGCTTATCACACCGCATGGAGCAAGCTCCCTCCCGCCGAGCGCGGCCGCCTCCTCAGCGCCATGGCCGACATCATCGCACAACGCGCCGACGAACTCGCCCTCCTCGACACTCAGGACATGGGCAAGCCGCTGACGCAGACAACCTCCGGAGACGTCGTCGGCGCTCAGGCTTTCCTCCGCTACTTCGCCGGTCTCGCCGACAAAATCGAGGGCCTCACCTACTCGACACCTGACGGGCTCTTCGGCTACGCCACCCGCGAGCCCTATGGCGTCGTCGGCTGCATCGTCCCCTTCAACTTCCCGCTTGCTCTCGCCTGCATCAAGATCGCGCCTGCTCTGGCGGCGGGCAATACCGTCATACTCAAGCCCGCTTCCGTCTCAGCCCGCTCGGCCCTTGCGCTCGGTGCCATCGGCCTCGAAGCCGGCCTCCCGCCCGGCACTCTCAATGTCGTTACCGGCCTTGGCGACGAAGCCGGAGCAGCCATGGCCGCCCATGACTCCATCGCCAAAATCACCTTCACCGGAAGCACTACCGCCGGAGCCCACCTCGTGACAGCTTCCGCCGGCAATTTCAAAAAGCTCACGCTCGAACTCGGCGGCAAGACCGCCAATATCATCCTTCCCGACGCCGACCTCGCGATGGCCATTCCCGCCGCCGCACGAACCATATTCCTCAATTCCGGCCAGATATGCACGGCTGGTTCCCGCCTGCTCATTCATCGCGACATGCGAGATGAAATCCTCGGCCCGCTTGTGGACATCGCTGAGAATCTCAAGGTCGGCGACCCGCTCGCTCCCGACACGAAGCTCGGCCCACTGGTCTCGACGGAGCAATGGCAGCGTGTCGCCGGCTACATTCAGGCGGGAATTGACGAGGGCGCAACACTGCTCACTGGCGGCAGCAGGCCTGAGGATCCGGCGCTGGCTGACGGCTGCTACATGGCCCCTACTATCTTCGACGATGTCACACCCGACATGCCGATATGCCGCCAGGAGATCTTCGGCCCTGTGCTTTGCGTGCAGTCTTACAGGACCGAGGCTGAGGCCATCGCGCTGGCCAACGCGACGGGCTACGGGCGCGCCGCCGACCTCTGGACTCGCGACCTCAACAAGGCGCACAGGCTCGCCGCACAGCTTGCGGCGGGCATCATCTGGGTCAACTGCACGAATGTCGTCGGCCCGTGGATGTCGTACGGGGGCTACCGGGCGAGTGGGCTGGGCTTCGAGGGCGGCATCGCCTCCATGCAACAGCTCACGCGCCCCAAGAGCGTCATCATGGACATCAGCGAGCAGCCCAACACCTGGGCCCTCGACGACTGACCCTCGCCATTCCCAGCTTCATGCGGAAGCGAAGCTTCCAGCCCGAGAATGGCGTTCATAAATACCTTTGCCGTTGCCTTTCTTACCGCTCCGCTGCCGCTCCGTTGCGCGGAGCGGCGGGTCTGGGGTCTGTGACCCCAGCGGGGAGTGGGGCAGCGCCCCACGACGTTGCCGTTCGCCGTTGCCTTTGCGGTTGCCGTCGCCTTTGCCTTTGCCGTCCCGCTCTCATCCTCGCCTCATCACCCCGGCCGCACGACCCCGTACTCAATGCGGCTGCCGGACGGGGCGCGGACATCACTGATGCCGAGCTGCGCCCACAGGGGCGTGCCGTAGCGCTGCTTGATGACCACGCAGCGGCGACACACGCGCAGACTTTCCTCGAGGACATGGGCGGTGATCGTGGCCTTCTCCGCCAGTGCCCGGAGCGGCTTCATCGCTTCCGACTGCTCGACCGGCGCGTGGAAGACGGGGTCGAAATAGACCACATCGAAACTGCCATCAGCGCAGGCGGGGAGGTACTCGCGATGGTCGGCCTGGAGCACCTCGACGCGGCGGAGCAGCTCCGTGAAGCTGCGGCCTGAGTACTCGCAGGTCGCCAGTCCGTGGATGGTCAACTGCGCGATGACCGGCACTTTCTCGAGGCCGAGAATGCGTCCCTGCGCGCCGGCGACGCAGGCGGCGACGATGGCGTCACTGGCGCGCCCGACGGTGCAGTCGAGCAGCGCATCTCCCGGCTGCAATTCCATTGCCTGGATCATGGGGTCGCCGCGGCCCGCCTCGAGGTTGTGGATGCGCACCTTCGCCATGCCCGGGTGGAAGAAATACTCGATGCCGGCTGCCGGTTCGAGGTAGGTGACTCGTTGCTGAGACACGACGACGACTCCGTCGGCTTGGTGGAGTTCGCAGAGCTGGCGGATGTTGCCTCTGCGGGGCACTACGGAGGTAGAAAGGCGTTCGGCCCA
>JAUWOG010000528.1 GCA_030612305.1 Armatimonadota bacterium
CGAGCTTGTGCGCGCGTAGGAAGTCGAAATTGCGCTCATCCTCGACCAAGCCCCGGTGCCGGACCACGACGACTAGAGCCAGCTCCGGCCAAAGCACGCGCATCAACTCGAGATGCTTGACATTCGCCCTTTCCATCTTGAAGGAGTTGGGGAACTGCAGCAGGACGCAGCCGAACCTGGAGGCATCAATCAGCGGCGCGAGAGCGTCGGAATACTGACGGTAGATGTCGGGGTCCTGCGAGCGGTCGTGGGTCATCTCCTTTGTGGCCTTGAGGGTGAAGACGAAGTCGTCGGGGGTTTTGGCCATCATCTGGGCGAGCGTCTGTGCGGATGGCGGACGGTAGTAGGTGTAGTTGACCTCGACGGTGCGGTACTTCTGCGCGTAGATGCTGAGGAAGTCGCGCTTGCTGGTGCCGGTCGGATAGACCGGGCCGATCCAATCGTCATACGAATATCCCGATGTTCCTATACGTATCACGGCAACCCCTCCGTGTGCAGACCTCATCGCGCGGGCACCATCGCCATCAGCAGCATTGTGCGCGCCGAGATGCTGCACAGTCTGGCTTCCATCGAAGCGACGCTCTTTGCCGATCGTCAGTGTGCGAGCTTGCCGATCTGCAAGCGGGTGGGTATGCACCACTTGGCGCCCTCCGCGAAATCGTAGATATAGCCCTTGGAGTAGTCGTAGTTGTCCACGAACTGGCGGATGAAGCAGACGTCGCCACAATCCACGCGCCACAGCTCCTCGTCCTGCTCGACGGCGCGAATGGTGTAACAGGCATTGCGGACGCGGTCGTTCTCGATGATTATCTCGCTGCCCGTGAGGCTGCCATCAGTGGGGAGTTCAGTGTCCACCCAGAGACAACCGTTGCCCTCCATGTCCTTGTCCATCTTCACCACGGTGCCCTTGTAGCTTGCCGTGGGAAGCTCGGCGGAGAAAGCGCCCATCGTCAGGCGCGAGGCACGGATCAGCCACGCTTTCTGAACCAATCCGTCGCGCATGCGCAGAGCCGCCAACCTGCCGGAGAAGGTGATGCCGCCCTCCACCTGGTACACCGTGTCCTCGTCCGGAGCGTTGAGCAGGTAGTCCACAGCACCGTCGGCCAGTTCAACCTTGATGGCGACAGCTTCGGCGGCTCGGTCCCCGCCGGTAACCTCAAGCCGGGTCACCTCCTTGATGTGCGGTTCGTTCCTGTAAGGCTCGATCACTGCGACGCAGGTTGAGGCCAGGCCGTCTGCACCGGCGTTATGCGCCAGGAGGAAGCGGAGCTTTTCGGGTTTGGCGCCAGGCGGGATGCCATCTGCCAGCGCCACGTCACTATATTCGGTCAGATTGTGATAGCGGAGGTGGAGGTTGTCATCTTCTTTGAGATTGGGATAGGGCGGCGTGCCCTGGAAGTCGAGGACAAAGCTGGCCGGAGGAGCAGTGTCGCGCTCGACATCCTTGAGCCACGAATAGCCCATGCGCGGGCCCTTCATCGAGGTGCCATAGGGAACATCGAGCCCGGCGTAGCTGCCGCCTTCCTGCTTGACCAGGTTCAGCCCCTGCACCTGCACCGGCCCAGGCAAGGCATGGAAACTGAGCAGGTGATCCTTGCCGCCACGGATGCGGAACACGTCGAGAGCATACGAGGCATTTTCGCCGACTTTCATCAGGGCCATCGTGCGGTTGTAAACATCGGTGATGCCGCGATAGACCTCGCGGCTGTCAACGCTGAAGCCGCCAAAGTCGGGAAACTGGACGAAGAACTCCGGCTGGCCGACGCGCACGGTGGACTGGGGCAGCTCATTGACCACGACCGTGTTGTGGGATATGGTGTTGTCTTCCCACTCCACGGACTTGGGCCATCCGCCCCACAGCTCGCGGTAGCCCAGGGGCGCCGAGACACCGACGCCGTATGCGTCATAGCCGAACATGAATTCGGACTTGTGGCCGGCGACGCTGTTGAGTCCGTAGAACATCCAGATCGCCTGGCCGGTGTTTCGCGGCGGGAACTCGATGCTGACGAGGCCGTAGCCGGTGTTGTTGTCGCCGCAAATGCTGGGCTCGACACCGTGTTTTTCGGCGAGGGCCGCGAGGTCTTTCTCGACCCAGAGCGGGTCCGCGGCGAGAATGTCACGGCCCAGAGTTTCAGTTTTTCCGTGATTGGCGCGCACGGCCATGAGACCGATTTCGGGGTCCCTGAGGTACTTGTAGCCGCGGACGAGGAAGTGGGGGTCCGCGGCAATCAAACCGCGCGAGCCGCACGAGCCGGAATCGCCGATGTTGGGCGTGAAGGCCGCCAGCACGCCGAGTCGCCAGCCGGCCGTTATCGTCTTCTTGAACATCGGATAGTCGCGGTAAATGTCACGCTTGGTGTAGCCTTCGTAGTCAGCGAGCAGATCGGCGGCGGCGCCGAGGGCCACTCCCCAGCTCAGCGAATAGCTCGGTGCCCCCTCGGCCCCGGCACCGTCGCGGTCAATGGTGCCGACGATGAGCGCCGGGATGTGGTCACCTTCGCCGGGCTTGAGCGCGCCCTGACCGACGGTGCCCTCCTTGAAGGTCCACTCAATCCACTCGCTGGTGAGCGGCTCGCGGTTGAGTGCCACTGCGCACATGATGACACAATGCTGCGGGCCGCCCTCGTTGCCGTAGATGGCGCGGCCGGATTTGACCGCCTTCACGAACTCCCCCAGCAGGTTGGTCTCGATGTTGCCGACCAGCGCCTCGTAGGTGCCCTTGGGTGTGGGCAGTTCATAGTGGCGCCCCTTATCTGCGAGTACCGCGTAGAGGTCCGGCTGGTCGTAGAGGCCCGACTTGATCCTGTCATAGGCCGTCGCCAGTGTCGTGACGGTGCCCGTCTCCCAGATGCTGCCCTCGATCTTGCCGCCATCGGTGCTGCCGGAGTGGAACCAGCCCTGCTTGCCATATACCGACCAGTCCATGGCGGGGTAAACGTCGGCG
>JAUWOG010000669.1 GCA_030612305.1 Armatimonadota bacterium
CTTCTCTTCGAGTTCCCGGATTCGCCCATCCAGCCAGTCCATGCTCTACACCTCCCCCGCGCCGACCAGCTCGGTGTCGTCATCCGCATACGGCGGGCTGCCCGCGCAGAGAAAGCACAGTGGCGCAGCAGTGAGTGCCTGTACCCAGTGCTCCGCGCCCGGCCGGATGAGGTGCACACTCCCAGGCTCCATCGGCTCGACCCGGTTGTCCAGATGCAGTTGCCCCTCACCCGAGACCGTGTAGTATATCTCCTCGCTGCTCTTGTGGAGGTGGGCGTAGGTGCGCCGGCCGGGCGCTACCGTCGCTTCGGCCAGACTCAGCCCCGTGACCGGATCGTGACGAGGGTGAACTAGCTCATTGATTGTGGACCCATCCAGCGTCCGATAGCGCCTCGGCTGTTCCATGCCTCTTCCCTACAACCTCTTCGAGGATTGCACCGCTCCCAGTACCGCCGCGGCACCTGCGGCATACGCCTCCAGATGCCGCTCGCCGGGAGCTAGCCATTCAGTGACGCCGTGCTCGTCGAACTCGGCGGCGACATCGGCGAGCATCATCCGCGCCATGTCTTCGTCAACGAGGGCTATCGTCTGGGCAACCCAGCCGGCAGGCAATGCCCAGTAGCCGCCGTTCTGGTACGTGCCCGGCTCGATGTCAGCAAGCAGCCGTTCCCAGTGCTCCCCTTCCAGCAGGTGCCGGACGAAGCCGTGACGGACGAAATCGCTGTAAAACGCAATGAAGAACTCAGCAATACCGCGCGCCTGCGCTTTCGAAGCAACGCGGATCACGGCGGCGTAGGCATTTCCCCAGACGTCTATCTGCTTACAGTCCTCGGTCGCCGCTATGAACAAGCCATATTCGTCGCTCATGAACTGTTCGAGATGCCCGTTGACGGCGGCCGACCGCTCGTGCCAGTAGTGTGCGTCGTCATGATACTCGTACTCGGCGCATGTGGCACCAAGCCGCTGACATGCCTCCGCGTACAGCAGCGAGGAGAACAGCACCTTGCCGGTCTTGGCGATGCAGTCGGTGAAGCCATACGCCGAATGCGGGGAGTTCGGGTCAACAAGGACCAATGCCTCCCGCGACAGGGGGACACTGTCCATAGCCGCCATGACACTGCCCATCCGCTCATTGAGCGCCTGGTGATGGCCAGTGAGCTTGACGTATGCGCAGAGGGCCTTGGTCAGGAACTGCGCATTGTCTGTGGGCGGGTCGGACCCCAGAGGCTTCTCTTCCGGTCCCGCGCAATAGACCGCGTGACCGTCGGCATAGACCCGGTCGGGTATCGTGCCGTCCTCGCGCTGCCCGGACAGCAGATAATCTATGCAGCCGAGGATCTCCTCGTCCGGCATGAGGTGACCCGCACCCTCGACCATGTAGCAGAAGTCCCGCGTCCACAGCGCGCGGTAGTTACCCGAGCCATCAGGGAAGTACAGCGGAGTCCCATCATCCGCCAGGCTACGGCACGCCTCCAGGCTCTCACGGGCATGACGCTCGAGGGTCTGATACAACTCTTGAGACACGCGAACGGGTCGGAGGAGGGCTTTCATGCTTGCGATTTCCTTCTACGCGGTCAGTAGTCAGCCTCGGCGTGAGCTGCGCCGACAAGCGACTTCACGTCCGTCAACTCGTGCTCGCTCAAGTACGCTACCAGGCCATCGACGATCTCCAGACTTGCGGTCGGATTGGCGAATGTGGCTGTCCCCACAGCAATGGCTGATGCCCCCGCCATGATGAACTCCAGCGCATCGTTCGTGTCCATGATACCGCCCATGCCGATGATCGGCACCGCCACCTGCTCATAGACCTGCCAGACGCAGCGGATCGCTACGGGCTTGATCGCCGGTCCCGACAGCCCGCCGGTAGCATTTCCCAGCAGCGGACGGCTCCGCTCCACGTCTATGCTCATCCCCAGCAGCGTGTTGATAATGCTCAGTGCATCACTGCCCGCGCGGGGGGCAGCCTTCTCTATCTCCACGATGTCGGTGACATTCGGTGAGAGCTTCGTGATCAGCGGCAGCCGCGTGACTTCCCGTACCTGCGCCACCAATTCCGCCGTAAGCTCAGGGGAAGTCCCGAAGGCCATGCCATCCTTTACGTT
>JAUWOG010000053.1 GCA_030612305.1 Armatimonadota bacterium
GGGGCCATCGTCATGGCCTGGGCGACCGGATACGTCATCTATGTCCTCGGCCTGAAAGCCACGCCAAAGTCTGACCAGTACGCCATTGCGGTGGTCCTTTGCTGTCTGGCGGCTTTCAGCATGATGGCAGGCCTGTACATGGGCGAGCAGGTTCCCTACATGCGCGTCGCCCGCGCTGTCTGCTCCGTGTCCGCTCTTCCCTACTACGGCGAGGCTGTGACGACCGGTGATGTGAGGGAACTTCTCCGCAGCTATGGCGACGCGGAAGCGCGAACGAATCTACCCGACCGCCTCCGCACACATCCGCCCGGAGCGGTGCTCTACTTCATCTGTGCGCGCCGCGTCATCCTCAATTCCCCGACGTTACTGGAACTCAGCAACAAGCTGATTGCCAGCGAGGGCATTCACCCGGACGACCTGGCGCTTCTGTCACGCGGGCTCACCCCGATACGGATGACTGCCCGGGACGTGGCCGCGGGCTTCCTGGCCGGTCTGCTGCTCACGCTTACGGGTGCACTGATACCCGCTGGAATCTTCCTCATCGGCGCAGCGGTGTCCGACAGCAAAACCGCATCGGTCGCAGCGCTGCTGTCGGCGGCAATCCCTTCGCTCCTGCTGTTCGTGCCGAGCATAGAGGGCTTCGGCGTGCTCATCGTCATGTGCGCACTTGGTGCATATCTGTGGTCGCTGCGTCGCGGCAGCTACGCGCTGGCGGCAATCTCGGGACTGCTGTGGGCGGCAACGTTCCTCTGGAGCATCGGGCTGCTGGCCTTGACTCTCCCCGCGGCGGCGGTCCTGGTCTGCTACCTCAGGCCATCGCGCACGAGAGGCGAGATCAGCCTGACGGACGAGCGGGTGAAAGAGGATGACCCGCGGGTCAGAGCGTTGGTGGCAAGCGCCGTCGCGCTGGCAGTGTTCGTGGCAGCATTCGTGGCCTTGTATCTGGCTGCAGGCTACCAGCCCGTGGCAAACATGACCGGGATACTGGAGGCACAGAAGCAGATCATGACGGGAGCCGGTCGCGACCGCTTGACCTGGACATTCATGAATCTGTACGAGTTCGGCCTCTTCTTCGGCCCCATGCTGGCCGTGACCTCGCTGGCCGGGCTGGTCTGTGTCATCTTCTGCCGCTATCCGGAACATCCCGAGAGCCGAAGCCGGTCGTCCCGCGCGATGACATACATGGGCGGAGGCTTGCTGGTCGCTTTCCTGCTGCTGGATGCGATGGGCAGCACGCGAGGTGAAGTGGGCCGCATCTGGGTGTTCTTCATGCCATTGCTCGCCCTCTACGCCGCGCATCTGCGGGTCCATGTCGCCGCCAAGCCGTGGCGGTGGTACGTGGCCGTGCTTCTGGCCGCACAGGTGGCTCACACGATCCTGTTATTCACATATATCATCCCGGTGCAGGCGTAAGGGCCTACGGGGTCGGGCTGGACCTGCAGTCATGCAGATTGGCCGGGCAATGACACGCCGTGGCGAACAATGCGGCGCTTGGAGCCCACCCCGGGCCCGACCATCTCCGAGGAGACGACCGTGGACATTCTCCGCACAATACTGAACTCATGCAGCGCTGACCCCTTCTGCCGGGCGCTCCTGCAGATGGCGCATGACGCTGATGAGCCGTTGTACCTCGCCGGCGGAGCCATACGCGATCTCCTGGCCGGGCGCGAGGTCAGCGACTGGGACTTCACCGGCACGGCGGCAATGCAATTTGCCCACAGCTTCGCACAGGCCAATGCGACCGGCGCGATTGTGCTGCATGAGGATCAGCCGACCGCACGCGTCGCCGTCTGGGACGAGAGGACCCGCCGCCACACCATCTTCGATTTCTGCCAGTTGCGCGGGCAGAGCATCCAGGAGGATCTGGCGGCTCGCGATTTCTCCATCAATGCGATTGCCTGCAACATGACCGTCCCGGGAATCGTGGACCCTCTGGGCGGCGGAGAGGACCTGCGCAATGGCATCATCCGTGCTCTGGCGGCGGAGAATCTGGAGACGGACCCTCTGCGGTGCCTTCGTGCCTATCGGTTCATGGCCGAACTCGGCTTCACCATCGAGCCTCAGACGCGGGCATGGATACGCCACTGCGCCGCCGGCCTCAACGACATTGCGGGGCAGCGGATCGGCTATGAGCTGCGCAAGCTGCTCTACCCGCCGCGCGTCTCAGAGACGCTGGCAGCAATGGACGAAGACGGTGTCCTGGCGGTGGTCTTTCCGGAGCTCGAAGAGGGCCGAGATATGCCCCAGCCCGCCATGCACCACCTCAATGTGCGCGACCATATCCTCGAATCAGTGGCCCAGATGGAAGCGCTCATCATTGACCCCACCGGCGCCTTGCCGGCATCGTTCGAGCAGTTGGAGGAGTACCTGACACGCACCGATGTGCCGCCGATGCTGCTGATGGCTGCGCTGCTCCATGACATCGGCAAGCCAGGCTGCTTCACCAGAGACGACACCGGCCGCATCCGCTTCAAGGGCCACGGCGAGGTCGGTGCCGAGATGGCCCGGCAGATACTGCGGCGCTTCGCGTGGCCGAGGGAGTTGCGCCGCACCGTCGCCGTCTTCGTGCACCATCATTTGCGGCCCCTGCTTCTGGCCGCCATGCACCAGGACGGGGAGGTCGAGGACGAGCATACCGAGAGCACCATCACCATGTCGGCGCTACGGCGGCTGTTCCGCCTCGTCGAGCCGCATGTACTGGGGTTTGCCGCGCTCGCCATAGCCGACTCGCGCGCGGCGATGGGGCCCGCGGTCACCCCCCAGTACCAGACCGAGGTCGAGCTTATCCTCGATGACATGGTGCGCCGCTACTTCGAGTATCAGGGCGAGCAGAAAGATGCCCGGCAGCCGCTTCTAACCGGCAAGGACCTCATCGCGGCAGGCTACGAGCCCGGCCCGCTCTTCTCAGAAATCCTCGAGGCCGCCGCAGACGCCCACGCCGATGGCGAGATCCATACCACGCAGGAAGCGTTACAGGTGGCCCACCGCGTGGCGAGGAAGCATGGCTTCACACCGCCGGGATAGGTCCTGTCCGGTGCGGACATATTCGAGTGCGATGACCACACGTAGGAGAGGCCGTGAAATATGCCAACTATGACCGACGAACAGATGCGCCAGGAGATTGTCAGGATCACCAACGCTTGCGGGGTCTGCATTCTGATCACTACCGGCCTCGACGGCTACCCGAATGCGCGGGTGCTGGAGGACCACAATGTCGGCGAGGACCTGGTCTTTTGGCTCGCTACATGGGCAAGCACGCACAAGGTCGCCGAGATACGCGCCAACCCCAAGGTCGGGCTGATGTACTGGCTGGCTGAGGAGAGCAAGTACGTCCATGTGATGGCGGAGGCGACGATCATCGAGGACCAGGAGACCCGCACCGCGCACTTCCGCGAGGCCTGGAAGGCCTATTGGCCCGACGGCCCGAGCAGCCCCGACTATGTGCTGATCCGCTTTGAGCCGGTGGAGTTCGTCGTCTATCACAGCGGCGACCTGGGCTACTTCCCGCCGCACTGGACCCCGCCGCCGCAGTAGGTGCGGAGTCTGAGCGGGACGCCTGACAGCAGACGGTACCCGCGAATCCCAGCCCATGGATGGCGGTCAAGCCCGGCACGGAGCGCGATGAGGGTGCGTTGACTTGCCCCCCTGCAGGACTTATAATCGCCTGGTAGTGACATTTTCGGGGAATCCGCGCCAGGGCGCTGCCGGCGCGACAATATGAGGAGGTTCGCGCGATGTGCGATGAGAAGCTGCATGTCGGTCTGATCGGAACTGGTGTCTGGGGCGAGACGCACCTGATGGCGTACACGAATGACCCGCTGGTGGACCTGGTGTGTATCTGCGATAAGAACGAAGAGCTGCTGGCGCAGAGAGCCGAGCAGTACGGAGTGGCCGAGACCACCACCGACTATGAAGAGCTTCTCGCCCGCGACGACATCCAGGCAGTCTCGGTCGTGACGCCGGATTTCCTGCACAAGGAGATAGTCATCGCGGCGGCCAAAGCCGGCAAGCACATACTCGTCGAAAAGCCGATGGCCACGACGGTGGCGGAATGTGAGGAGATGATTGCGGCGGTGGAAGAGGCCGGCGTCACGCTCATGGTGGACTTCCACAATCGCTTCAATCCGGTGTTCACCCAGCTCTCGGAGAAGCTCGATGCCGGGGACATGGGCGACCCCCTGATGCTCTCGCTGCGGCTCAATGACACGCTCTATGTGCCCACCGAAATGCTCAGTTGGGGCGGGCAGTCAACGGTGGCGTGGTTCCTGGCCGCACACGCAGCCGACCTGGCGCGGTGGCTATTCGAATCCGAGGTCAAGCGCGTCTATTCGGTGTCGCGCTCCACGGTCCTCAAGGGCATGGGCTATGACACCCCCGATTTCTTCCACACCATCATGGAGTACGAGAACGGCTGCGTCGCGCATATCGAGAACTGCTGGATCATGTCGGACAGCATGGCCGCAGTATGCGATTTCCGAGGCGAGCTGATCTGCTCCGAGGGCAGCGCGATCATGAATGTCATCGCCAACCGCGCGCTCGAGGTGTATGACAATGTCGAGGGGGCCACGATGCCGAACCCGGTGGCGCTTTACGAGATCCACGGCGAGATGCGCGGCTTCGCCATCGAGAGCATCCGCTATTTCGCCAAGTGCATCCGTGAGGGCACCGCGCCTTTCATCACGCTGGAGGACGGGCTGCGCAACACCGAGGCGGTCGTCGCGCTCCACGAGTCAGCCGAAACCGGCCAGCCCGTCGAGCGGTAGCCTCAAGCGCCGGCGGACAGCTTTTCTGCACAGACTACCCGACAGGGGTGGCTCAGTGAACCGCTACGTCTGGACAATTGCGGCAGTGGTGGGGATAGCGGCAATTGCTGTCGGCCTCGGTCACGGGCAATGGGCCGTCGTGCTGCGCTGGGGCCAGACGCTGTGTACTTCGTGCATCGGGCTGGGCCACTGACATGGCCGCAGGGGGTGGCGAGAAGAGAGCTAGCGAGAGCGCGGCCCTGACGGGATCGCGGTGGCTCTACCGGCGCAACTGGGTTCAGATTGCCGCGATGCTGGTGATGAACTCGTACTTCTTCGCCTGGGCCAAGGGTTTTTGCGTTCCGGCGCTGAATTGCTGGGCCTGTCCGGGGGCTATCTTCGGATGTCCGCTCGGCGCGATGCAGAACAGCTCGATATCCGCGCGCTGGACAATCGGCGACAAGCCCTGGTACGCTATTGTGCCGCTGTACGTCATCGGCGTGCTGATTGTCTTCAGCGCGGTATTCGGGCGGATGATGTGCGGGTGGATATGCCCGTTCGGCTGGCTGCAGGATAAGCTGGCGGCCTTGCGCAGCAAGCACTGGCGTATTCCGAAGCCGCTGCGCTACTTGCGCTACGCGATACTCGTGGCGCTGGTGCTGGTCATACCATACCTGACGGGCGTGGCGTGGTTCTGCAAGCTCTGCCCGCAGGGGGCGTTGGAGGGCGGCTGGTTACAGCCCATCTTCAACCCCGAGACGCGGGTTCTTATCGGCAGCTTCTGGTGGATCAAACAGGCCATTCTTGTTGGTTTTCTCGTGCTGATGGTCTTTGTCAAGCGTCCGTTCTGCGGAACCGTCTGCCCTCTGGGCGCGATATTCTCTCTCTTGCACCGTCACAGTCTGTGGCGAATAGATTTCGAGGCCGACAAGTGCGTCAACTGCATGTGGTGTGTGCAGGAATGTCCGGCGGGCATTGACCCGCGCACAGAGGTCAATAGCCATGACTGCATTGGCTGTCTGGAATGCACGAAATGTCCGCATGATGCGATCCAGTCGCGCCTGATGTGGGCGCCTGCACCTGCGGAGGCGCAGGTAACGGAGGGATAGATGGCGGCGCAGAACAACAATGGTCTGGGCTTCAGCCGCGCCGACATACCGGAGCTTACGGTGAAGGTGCTGCGTCCGGCCGAGGGGGCGCGGCCCGATGTGCGGCTGCTCGCGGTCAACGGAGCGCTCATCGTCATCAAGGACTACGGCTCCGGCGCAAACATGTTCAAGCGCAGCATGGGGCGCTACCTCGTCGAGCGAGAGCTGGCGGCCTACAAGCGGCTGCAGGGCCTCAAGGGCATACCTGCATGTCTCGGCTGCCTTGACCCCTACACACTCGTGGTCCGGTACGTTGACGCGGAGCCGGCACCGCTGATTGATGCGTGCCGTCTGACCCCGGACTTCTTTCTGCGCTTGCTGGAGATGGTGCGTCGCATTCACGAGCGGGGAGTGGCACACGGCGACCTCAAGCGCCTGCCCAACATCCTGGTGGACAAGCATGATGCCCCGGCGCTGATTGATTTCACCGCGGCGGTCATCAGCGGCTCAAGTCCGCTGGCGGCTCTGGTCCTGCCGCAGATATTTGAAAACGACTTGCGCGGGGTATATAAACTGAAGATGCGCCACGCTCCGAACCTGCTCACGCCCGAGGAAGAGGCCTTCCTGGAGTACCAGGGCCCTGCCGAGAGGCTCTTTCGGCGGGTCAGGGACCGTGTTCGTGGGCCGGTCCAGAGACTCTCCGGAGGAGAGCGGTAGGCGGCCTGCCCGGCGAACTCCGAGCCGTCTGGTGCGTCTATGCAGATGCTGTGACAAAGGGCAGTGGCAGGCAGAACGCGACATGGCGACAAGCAGGGGCTAACATAGATGCCAAGACACAGACCATGCAGATCGCAGACAAGTCGCAGGCAGGAGTTTGAGCGACTCATCAGACAGCATGAGCGCGATATTTTCGCCGGTGCCATGCGCCTGACAGGAATGCAACAGGACGCAGAGGACCTCATGCAGGAGGCGATCGTCAGCGCGTACCTGGGATTCGACAAGTTCGAGCTGGGAACTAATTTCCGCGCCTGGATGTTCCGGATATTGAGGAACAGTCACATCAATCGCTACCGCAAGACACGGCGAAGCGTAAGCACTGTGGAATGGGATGAGGTCGGTGGAGAGTCCAGAGCGGCCGGCGCACTCGACAGATCGGCGCTGGCAGGTCTGGAAGCGGAACTGCTCAACGATGTACCCGGTGAGGAGATTGCCCCTGCACTTGACGCACTGCCGGAGGAGTTCCGCACCGCCGTCGTAATGTCGGACATCCACCAGTACTCGTACGAAGAGATAGCCCGTCGGCTCGACATTCCACTCGGGACTGTCCGCTCACGCATCTTCCGCGGACGCAAGCGGCTCAGGGAGAGCCTCGCCGCCTACGCCCGCCAACGACGATTGCTATGAGAGAGCTCAACTGCCCACTGTCCGAGGAGCAACTGACGGCACTCCTCGACGGCGAACTGCCGGCTGATCGAGTCCAGCAACTGGCCCGCCACACCATGGCTTGCCCGGTGTGCTCACGCGCTCTCGGAAGGCTCAGTGCGGCCGATGCGCTGGTACGGCTTCCGGCCGCCGTCGGCGACGAAGCGGCATCAGAGGAGCCCGTCGCAGGCCTCTCGCCCGGCTTCTGGCCGCGCCTCGAGGGCCGCCTCGATGATGTGGACCAACTCATCAACGCGACCGACGGTGCCGGCAGGCCGAGGCAACGTTCGGGTCTGATGCGGCTCGCCGTTGCCGGTATTGCGATAATACTGGCCGCCGTCATCACCCAACAGCTTGTGCTCCACAGCATGTCCGGCGTGGAGCCCGCTCAGTTAGTCAACATGCACACCGGATTCATGCCTCCTTCGGCCCCGCCGGGCACCCCTGCAGATCACGCGCAGGTTGCCCTCGGCGGCCCGAACGCGTCCGAACCGGGCGCTCCCACAATGATTGACCTTGACGGCAAGCCGGCACTGCGATGGCAGTACCTCGTCGAGGGCCGGGCCGTCTCTGTGCTATGCACTGCCCGCAACTCCGTCAACCTCCGCGACATGCAACCCGTCACCGCCAACGGCAAGCTCTACCATCTGTCCCAGACGCCCGCCGGAAACGTCCTTGTGGACAGCAGCGGAGATATCTGGTACATCGTGATCGGCGATCGTCAACTGGCCCCACAGCACATGTTGATGTTGCTGAGCCAGGTCCCGAGCCCCCCTGCTCCTTCCGGCTCCATGTAGTCGCCCTTTCCGCCCCAGGGCCGCAGTGACACTGCCGTATCCCCTCCCCCTGCCGCCGGCACAGCTTCCCATGTTGTCGTCGTAATGCACACTCGCCAAAGGTCTCCACGGGCACAAGGTCGAAATGGACATACCATGCGACACACCAATACTGTGGCAGGAGCTTGCCCCGCGACAGACCGGCTTCTCATGCGCCGGTACGCGCCCGTAGTAGCCACCACACTGGCAGGGCTGGCGATACTCGGCGCTCTGTGGATAGCCGCAGAAAGCTCGCCGACCAACGCCACCGGCTCGGCGCTTGCGGCTCTGCAGACCCCCGCGTACACGGCTGATCGTGCCGGCCAATGGCAGACGAAGCCGGTGCGACTGGTGGGGGGCTATATCACGGCTTCGCGGAACAGTGATGAGCCTGCCTTCGCCGCGACGAACATGGCTGTGAACCTGCACGAGCTATACGACCTCCCGCCGGCCAGGGATCAGATCGCTGCACTCCAGGAGATGGACATCAGGGCCGTGACCGCCGCCAAGGCCACCTGCCCGTCTGATGACGACCTCGTTTTCGGCGTACAGCTCTACGGGCATGAGCGCTGCTACCCGAGGAACATCCTGGCCCGGCATTGCCTGGTCAATGACCGCCTCAGCGGAGAGACCGTCCTCATATACTTCGACCCTCCCAGTGGCGCGTGCATGGCGTTCATTCGGCCAACCGGCGCCGACGGCCCGTATCACTTCGCGGTCTCCGGCCTCGGCTACAATGGCATGGGCATCCCCTACGACCGGCAGAGCCAGAGTCTGTGGTATCCGCTGTCAGGCAACGTGGTAGCAGGCGCGAAGACCTCCGACGAGGTCAAGCTCAAGCACCTCGTCGGCGAGTGGATGACATGGGCGGCGTGGCGAGAGCTGTGGCCGGAGACTACCGTGCTCTCCCCCGACACCGGCTACCAACATGATTACAGCACTGACCCGTACACACACGCGCAGGGACGCGACGGGCAGACGGTCAACTACTATGAGAGCGAGCTGCTACTGGCGCCGGATGCGCTTTCCGACACCACCGGCACAATGGCCGACAAGGCCGAGGTGCTGGGCGTGACACTGCCGGACGGTGCCCTGGCCGTGCCGGTTGCAGAGGCATTTGCCGCAGCATCCGACGAGCCGCACGTCTTCAGCAGAGAAAGCAGGTTCGGAAAGCTCCAGTTGCACGTAGATGCGCAGGCCCAGCGGACATACCTGACGATGCCCGGCAATGTCCGCCCGCCACAGGTGCGCCTGTTCTGGTACGCCTGGCGCGCGGCCTATCCGGACACGATAATCTGGCGCATGGAGGGCAGCACACCGCGGCGCTGACGGCAAGTATAGAATACCTGATCGGGCAGGAGATCGAGCTATGAGGCCACTGGGTTGTATTGTGCTGGCTGCGGGCGAAGGCTTGCGCATGAAATCGGACATCCCCAAGCCCCTGCATACCAGCGGCGGCAGGACGCTCCTGGACCACGTTCTGGGCGCGC
>JAUWOG010000036.1 GCA_030612305.1 Armatimonadota bacterium
GCCGCTCATAGACCACTCGCCTCAGCGCGTAGAGGAACACATCGAAACATGAAGCCGCCCGCCAAAACGTGGGCCATCTATGTCATCATCATCGTTGCGCTAGGCCTCATCAGCGCAGGCCTCTATCTCTACCCGAGAGCCCTTGTGCCCCCCGCCGAGGCCATGCAGCCCGCTCCGGCCGAGCCGCAGAAGCCGCAAGTCGAGCCCGCCCACAAAGGGGTAAGTATCCGTGGCGGCGAAATCGTGCAGAAAGAAGATGGCCGCGTCCTGTGGCGAGTAAAGGCCAAGGGCGAAATGACGTATGATGACAAGGCTGACGTGGTCCGCGGCACCGATATCGAGTTCGAGATCAATCGCGAGGGCAAGCCCTCCATAAGCATCAAGGCCCCCAGTTTCGAGGCCGACTACGCCGCGAAGCTGGTGATCTTCGCGCAGGGCGTCACCGGTGAATTGCTGGATGCGCCAGGGGATTTCGTTGCCTCACGCCTTGAGTACCAGTTGACCACTGAGAAGCTCATCGGCACGGGCGGCGTGGAGCTGCATCGCGGGGGCTATTCGGCCGGTGCCCACACGCTCGTAGTGGATACCAGGAGCCGGCAAATCCGCATGCACGGGAATGTCAGACTAAGCAGGAGGCAATGAGCTTGAAGACGCCAATCGTTGAGATGCATACTCACCCAAAGAGGGTCCTTGGAGTCCTCACGCTCGTCCTGGCGGCGCTTGTACTGCTTGTGTCTGTGGGCCCGGCTGTCGCGCAGCAGGCCAAGGCTACCCGCACCGCCATCGTGGAGGCCGACGACCTCGTCATTGACCTGGACAAAGACACCTGGGAGTTCACCGGTAACTGCAAGCTCAATATCAGCGCCGGGCACACTGCCCAGATGACTGCGCCCCGCATGTCCGTCCAGTTCAGCGGAAAGATGGACCAGATACTCCAGCTCATCGCACACGGGGCCGTCAAGTTCCATGTTGTGACCAGGCCGAATGCCGAGGGCATACGCAGGGACATCTCTGTGAGCGCCCAGAAGCAGGCCATCTATCGCGAGGCCGCCCAGACTATCGAGATTATCGGCGCCGCCGTAGCTGACATCTCGACGGTCGGAGCCGAGGGAGAAGTGGCCCACATCACCGGAGACAAGATCACCGCCAACCTCAAGACGAGCCAGATATTCGTTGACAAGCCTCACATGAAAATCGAAACGCCGCTGAAGGACTAGCGAGTTCATTCCGGCCCTGCAGAGGATTGTATGCCACTCATTGCCCAGAATCTGGTGAAGAGCTACGCCGGCCGCCGCGTCGTTGACGGCGTCAGTATCGAGGTGAACCGCGGCGAGATCGTCGGATTACTCGGCCCCAACGGAGCCGGCAAAACTACGTCCTTCTACATGATCATCGGTGCGATCGCCGGCGAGTCCGGCAGCGTCACCATGGATGGCGAAGACCTCGCCTCCTCCCCGATGCACGTCCGCTGTCGCAAAGGCATCGGCTATCTCGCCCAGGAGCCCTCCGTATTCCGCAAGCTCTCCGTCCTCGATAATCTTTTACTTGTACTCGAGATGCAGGGGCTGTCCGTCACCCAACAGCGTGAGAGGGCTGATGAGTTGCTCGACAAGCTGGGGATCTCTCAGATTGCAGACCGCCTCGGTCTCGTGCTGTCCGGCGGGGAGCGACGACGTGTTGAGATCGCCCGCGCACTCTGCACCGAGCCCTCCTTCATCCTCCTCGACGAGCCGTTCACCGGCGTTGACCCCATCGCCATCGAAGAGATTCAGTCCATCGTCACCCACCTGCGGAGTGAAGACATCGGGATCCTGATCACCGACCACAATGTCCGCGAAACCCTCGGGATTACTGACCGTGCCTACATCATGTTCGAGGGGCAGATCCGCGTTGAGGGTAACGCCGATGAGATCGTCAACGATCCGCAGGCGCGCAAGTACTATCTCGGCGAGAAGTTCCAGATGTAGCCCGCCACTCCATCCTTCTGCATCCGCCCCCTCCGGCGAACGGCTGAGTCTCACCCCGCTCGCGCGAGGACTCGCTCATGCGGCGACTTGACAAGTACATCACCGCGCAATTCGCACCCCTGTTGCTCTTTGGCACAGGGGCATTTCTGGTCATACTCATCGGCGTTGAGTTGCTACCCCACGCACTGAAGATGATCGTCCGCGAAGGTTTGCCGATCTCCGGAGTCGCCCGCATCTTCCTCTATCAGACACCTGGCATCGTTGCGCTCACTCTGCCGATGGCCACCATGTTCGCCAGTCTCATGACCGTATCCTCACTGTCTTCACACGGCGAGCTTCAGGCCCTCAAAGCCGGTGGTGTGCCGTTCGTCCGCATAGTCGCTGCTGTCATCATTGGCGGCTTCCTCATCTCACTCGTCACCCTGGCCTTCAACGAAGCGGTAAGTCCGATAGCCAACCGGAAGGCGTTTCACCTGCTCAAGGAGTACCGGGAGCAGGGCCGGCCTGCCGAAAACATCATCTTCCAGATACCCGACACCGGCCAAGCGCGCTGGTGGTTTCGCATGGGCTCCTTCGACCCCAAAGCCCGTCAAGCCCATGACGTCCTGATCATTCGCTTCCGCGACGACGGTGATATTGCCGAGATCTTTCAGGCAAAGCGCGCCGATTGGCAGGGCGAGCGTTGGATACTCCAGGATGCGACAGAACGAAAAATAGACGAACTGGGCCGAGAGCGAGAGCGCAGGGCCGGCACCATAGATATCTTTGTCGGCAAGTCACCAGACCAATTCGACGAACTCGAACAGGACCCCGATGAGATGAGCATCGCCCAGGTTCAGAGGCTCCTGCGCCAGCGCCAGATGATGGGTCTCCCCTACCGGCCACATCAACTCGAGCTGTACCAAATCATCCAGACGCGTCTCGCCTTGCCCTGGTGTGCGCTTGGTTTCGCAATGCTGGGCGTGGCGCTCGGGAAGCGCCCGATGCGCGCCTCCACCGGCGTCGGCTTCGGCATTTCTCTTGTCGTGGTGTTCCTCTACTACCTGGCATTCAACACACTGACACTTATGGGCGAGCGCGGCGTCTTGCCGCCTATCTTGACCGCCTGGACGCCCAATGTCATTCTCTTCGCAACCGGTCTCTATCTGCTGTATAATGAACGCGGCTAACTGCTCCGCACAGATCCTGCGCGCTCCGGCGCACTATGGTGGCGTCAGATGCCGACATATACAATAGTCATCCTCATCGGCTTGCCGCTCCTGGGAGCCCTCATCGCGTGGGCCGGGGACGTTATCGGTTACCGGCTCGGGAAGAGCCGCTCGACGCTATGGGGCCTGCGACCGCGTACCACTGCGCGCCTCGTCGGTGCCATCTTCGGCGCGATTCTGCCTCTCGTCGGTCTCATCGTGGCGATGATATTCAGCACCTACGCCAGAACGGCGATCCTCGAACTCGACGACCTCACTGTCGAACAGGAGAACCTCCGCGCCCAGAACCAGGTCCTGCGCACGTCAGCTTCCAGCCTCAGGCGCAAGGTCACCGACTACCGGCAGGAGGCACAAGATGCCCGCGATACCAGCAAGCTGCTTGACGGACGCGTCGAGGAGCTAGACGCCGACAGCGCCAGACTCGAGGGGGAAGTGGCGAGTCTCACCAGCACACGCCGAGACCTCGAAGGCAAGGTGAGTCAGCTCGAGAGCCAGCAGCGCGAGGCCGAAGCAGCCCTCGCCGCTGCCGAGAGTGAGCTGGCCAAGGCCCAGACAGAGCTTGCCGACGCTCAGGACAAACTGGCGGTATCCGCCCGACAACTCACCGAGGCACAAGCCAATAACGCTCAACTTCGAGGTGCGAACCAGGAGCTGGAGGCCCGCCAGGCAGACTTGAGCACCAGGATCGCCGAACTCAACAAGAAGATAACGGGAATGAGGGCGGAGCGTGACAGGCTCAGCAACGAGGTGGCTGAGACCGAGAGACAACTGGCTGAGACCGTCGAGCAGCTCGAGGAGAAGCAAGACAGCGCGGAGGTGTACGAATTGCTCGCCGACATGCGTAAGGTCAGGCTGGACATGCTCGACGAGCAGTACCGCATCCGCCACGCGGGCATCGCAGAGAGTCCCGTTATCTACGAAGCTGGAGACGTCCTGCTGAGGGTGAAAATTGCCACCGAGCAAACCGAGGAGCAGCTTGCCAACGCCTTGCTTGAGATACTCCCCTTCGCCGACATCGCGGCCCAGAGGAAGGGCGCTGGCATCGGCGAGAATAGCCGCGCCGTGCTGCTCGTGGCACCCAGGCCGCCCGACATCACCGACCGGGATGCCACAGAGCGCGAAGTCGTCGAGTATCTCGCGAGTCTCATGAAAAGGGTGCCATCAGTCCGCGAATTCGTCGTGTCGGTGGCTGCGTTCCGCCGTCTCGTACTCGCAGAGCGGGACCAGTTGCAGATACGGATGCTCGCGACGCCCAACGTGCGCGTTTTCGCCAAGGACGAGGTCATCGCCGAGACCGCGATCGAGGCAGGCAGGGAGCCGGCCGACATCTTCACGAAGCTTTGGTCCCTGCTACGGCGCGACGTGCGCCACCAGGCCCAGCAGAAGCGCATCCTGCCCAACCCCGAGACGGGCCAGTATGGCGGTGTCAACGCCGCCGAGCTGTTCCGGGTCCTCAAGCAGATTGAGGAGTTGCATTACGACGTCAAGGTCCAGGTGCTTGCTCTCGATGACACATACACCGCTGACGAAGTGGAGATCAAGTTCATAATTCACCGCGCCCCCCCCCAGGATTCCGATGAATAGCGGCCCGGTACTGGCAGTGGACCCCGGAAGCGCGAAGTGCGGCATCGCGGTACTTGATACGGATGCTCAAATTCTCCACCTCGATATCGTCCCCACGGCGATGATCGGCGAGACAGTCAACGTCGTCGCCGAGGTCCACAAGGCCGCCCACATTCTGCTTGGCACCGGCACCTGCTCGGAGGCCGTACTTGACCAGATCCTGCTATTCTCCCTGTCCGCCGATGTTACCCCGGTGCCTGAAGCCAATACCACGCTGCTCGCCCGCAAGCTGTACTGGCAACACAACCCGCCCGGCTGTTTGATGGCGCTGGTGCCGACCGGCATGCGCATCCCTCCCCGGCCCGTGGATGACTACGCAGCCGTCGCCATCGCCCGGCGCTTCCTCGGCGACCGGCATCAGGCCCCGTGAGCCGGTAACAGGCCCCCCAACATCCCACAACTGCGCCGCGTTTGGCGTGTCTCAAGTAGCAGAGACACTCGTCGTAAAGCTCGCTTTGAGCCCTGTTTGCATTTCAGGTGTTGAAATATGTCCGCTTTTCGTCTAAGATGATTGTGCAATACATGCGAGCAGGTGCAGCAGATATATGCTTGCTCTCACCCGCCATACACGGTACCACACACTACGGCACGGAGGGTGAGTACGTTGGCATCACGCAGAAGGCTCACACCAAAGGATTCCGACGCCCTACGAAATGACGTAACGGCAGTAGTCCTGACGACTATTGGCGCGCTCGTGCTTGCCGCGCTCATCTCGTACTCCTACGGCTCTCAGGGCGTGCTGACGTCCGTCGTGGCCAAGGCGCTGCTGTACGCGCTCGGCATTGGTGCCTACGGCGTTCCTGTCATTGCATTCGGGATGGCTGTTGTGTACATCGTTGACAGCGATCTCGTGGCAGCACCTCGTCTCCTCATCGGCAGTGGCCTGCTCTTCTTCTGCTTCCTGATCGGCATCCATCTTGGCGTCGAGCCGACCGTTGTGTTTGAGCGCGAAACCCTCCAGAGTCATGGCGGCTACGTCGGAGCTGGTGGCGCGTACGCTCTCCGCCTCGTGCTCGGCTCTGTTGCATCGTATATCCTGCTCGCAGGAATTGCCGGCGTCGCCGTGGTGTTGCTGACACAGGCACGGCTCGCCCAGATCTTCAGACGCACCGGCGAGGCTGCCGGCAACGGGATGCGCCTCGCCAGAGACGGGGTACACTCCGTCATAGAGAAACGCCCGCGCGCGCGGAGAACTCGGGACACAGCTTCTCGAAAACCGCGGGCTAACCGCGAGCGTTCCGGCCCTGGCGTGGACCTTGACGAATCCCGCAATGGCAATCCGACGGCCACAGGCTCTGTATCCGCGGGCACCGGCAACGTTGCATCTCAGCCCCTTGCGCCTCCCGCAGCAGACGCGGAAGCCGGCTCTGAGCCTGCTTCTGATCCGGACGTCGCTTCACGTGAGGCGAAGAAGCGCGCGCTGCAGATGGCGATGATCACCGACGAACAGCTCTTCCAACTGCCACCGACATCCACGCTGACCGAGTTCGCCGGCGAGCAGGAGACCACGGAGCAGCGCAACGAAGCCACCGATCGCCTGATGCTGCTCGAGGACACACTTCACAGCTTTGGCATTGACGCCACAGTGGCCAACTATCACCGAGGCCCGGTCATCACGCGCTACGAGGTTGAGCTCGAGCGCGGTATCCGCGTCAATCAAGTCACCCGTCTCGCCGACAACATCGCCATGGTAATGGCCGCCACGCAGGTGCGCATCGAAGCTCCCATTCCCGGCAAGTCAGCTATCGGTATCGAAGTCCCCAACAAGCAGCAGTC
Source organism: Armatimonadota bacterium (assembly GCA_030612305.1). GTDB lineage: Bacteria > Armatimonadota > Zipacnadia > Zipacnadales > UBA11051 > UBA11051. Next base: position 6,575 of record JAUWOG010000036.1, read on the forward strand.
CATTGTAGGACTGCGCGGGGTCGTCGAGAGCCCCGAGTTCGTCAATTCATCTTATGTTCTGCCCATTGCCCTGGGGCGCGATGTCGCCGGCGAGCCGGTCATTGCCGACCTCGTGGACATGCCTCACCTGCTTGTTGCCGGCGCGACCAATTCGGGAAAGAGCGTCTGTCTCCACGCCATCATCATGAGCTTTCTGATGCGGGCCAAGCCGCACGAGGTACGCTTCATCATGGTGGACCCAAAACGAGTGGAGCTGAGCCGCTACGACGGCATCCCTCACCTCATGGCCCCCGTAGTTCACAGCGTGTCGGCGGCCTGTGATGTGATGCGCAAGGCGATCCGCGAGATGGAGAAGCGCTACGACCAGTTCGCCAAGGTCGGCGCAGCGAGTATCGCCGAGTACAACCTCTTCACCGCCGGGGCCCGCGCTGTGGCGGATCAGGACACCACCTCCGTCGGGTTCCTGCAGGAGAAGATGGACATGGACGAACAGGGCGCTCGCCGTGTCCTCGATATGCTCAACTACGGTGATGTCGTCGAGAAACCTGATGAGATCGGCGAGGACTGGAAGGTCATTATCTCCCGAGAAGACGAGCGCTGCCTGCCGATGCCTCGGGTCGTCATCGTCATTGACGAGCTGGCGGATCTGATGATGCAGGCGCGTGCCGAGTTCGAATTCTCCATTTGCCGCATCGCCCAGTTGGCCCGTGCCACCGGAATTCACCTCGTGATTTCAACCCAGCGCCCCTCGGTCAAGGTGCTGACCGGTAACATCAAGGCGAACATACCCTCCCGGGTTGCACTCGCCGTCGCCTCTCAGGTCGACTCCCGCGTCGTCCTCGACGAACAGGGGGCCGAGCGGCTGATCGGGCGGGGCGACACGCTCTTTGCCCCACTCGACACGCCCAAACCTCACCGCCTCCAGGGATCCTTCGTCCCGCGTGAAGACATCGAGCGCGTCGCCGAGTTCCTGCGCGGACAGGGAGAGCCCAGCTTCACCATCATTCCGCAGGAGAAGACCGACGACGAGAATGAGGACTTCGCCTCCGACCTTGAGGTCTCCGACGAGCTCTATGCCTCGGCCGTTCAGTACGTCGTAGCCGAGCAGGAGGCTTCGGTCTCGATGCTGCAGCGCCGCTTCAAGGTCGGCTATGCACGTGCCGGCCGGCTCATTGATGCGATGGAGCAGCGCGGAGTCGTCGGCCCGCATGAAGGCCCAAAGCCCCGCCTCGTGCTCATCGCTCCGGGCATGGCAGACGCCGCACTCTCAGGTACTCTCCCCATGCAGGACATAGCTGAGGAGGCCGACGCGGGCAGTGCGCCTGCGGCTGAATTGCCGGACCCCGAGGCGGGACCTGAACGGCAGGAGGAAGCTCAATAGCCGTCCGACATAGCCGCGTGCCCAACCATCCGCTCATTCTCAGGCGGTAACGGAAGCTACGCTCGTTGCACATATCATTGCCCCCAACGTACCGGGGAACGAAGCAACATGGGCAGCCCCCCGCACGACCCGGAGGATCTAGGCGGCGAAGAGAAATCAGTGCGTCGCCAGCCGGTCAACACACTCAATGACCTCTCCGGCACCGAATGGATCAAGCGCACCAAGTCATGGCTCATCTGTGACTCGAAGAGATACCGCCGCAACCTCGATACTGAACTCCACCCGGCGCGCTACCCGGAAGAACTCGTCACGGAGTTCCTCGAGTTTTTCACCAAGGCCGGCCAATGGGTGCTCGACCCCTTTGCCGGTTCCGGCGCAACACTCGTCGCTTGCTATGAGACCGGACGACGCGCTGTCGGCATCGAACTCAGCCCCGAGTATGCCGACATGTCCCGGTGGCGCCTTGCAAGGATTGACGGCGGCGACTGCCATGTCGCCACCGGCAACGCCGCAGAGATGGACGCCCCGGACTTCTGGGCGAAGAGCTTCGACGACCAGTTGGCCGCGATGACGCGCTCTGACGAGGGCCTGCCCGTGTTCGACTTCATCATGACCTCTCCGCCCTATTGGGACATGTTGCAGAAGAGCCGCGGGGGAGTGGAATCCACCCATAAGAAGCGCGCCAAGAACGGCCTGGACACCAGCTATTCCGACGACCAGGCCGACCTCGGCAATATCCCCGACTACGATGACTTCATCGAGGCGCTCGGTGCCATATTCGACCGCTGCGCCCGCCTCCTGCGCGACAAAGCCTACCTGGTCGTCGTCGTCCAGAACGTGCGCGTGCCCGAGGGCGAGGTGCGTCCGCTCGCCTGGGACCTGCAGCGCCGCATATCGGAGACGCTGAGTTTCCAGGGCGAGCGCATCTGGTGCCAGAACTCGAAGAAACTCGGCATCTGGGGCTACCCCACCACATTTGTTCCCAACTACCATCACCACTACTGCCTCATCTTCCAGCGCAAGTAGTGAATTGCGCGTCGCCGTTTCCTTGCCACCGTGACACCATGAATGCCCCTGCGAAACCGAAGATAGCGCTGCTCTCCCTCGGCTGCCCCAAGAATCTCGTCGATTCCGAAGTCATGCTCGGACTGCTCGCCGAGGCCGGCTACCCCATCGTCGAGGACGTGGCCGACGCCGACGTGGCCATCGTCAACACCTGCGCCTTCATCGAAGCCGCCGAGGAGGAGGCTATTGACGCGCTGCTCGACCTGGCTGAGATGAAATCCCACGGGCTGCTGGACGCAGTAGTCTGTAGCGGCTGCCTCCCCCAGCGCTACGGACCGGACGTGGCAGCCCAGCTCCCGGAGATAGACACCTTCGTCCAACTCGGCGCGGAGCTGCAGATCGTCGAGGCCGTGCGCGCCGCAGTCACCGGAAGCCGAGCGTTCTTCGGAGCCGCTGATGCGTACGCATTGACCGCCGCTCTCCCCCGCTGGCGAAGCGCTCCGCAGTGGCTTTCGTACGTCCGCATAGCCGACGGCTGCGACCACCCTTGCAGCTTCTGCACGATCCCCTCCATCCGAGGCAGGTGCCGATCCCGTCAGCCTGACGACGTCCTCACCGAATACGAACGCATGGTCGCTGAGGGCCTCAAGGAGATCGTCCTCATCGCCCAGGATACGACCGCCTACGGGCGCGACCTGCAGCCAGCAGCGAACCTCGCGGACCTGCTCCGCCTCCTGGCTCCCGTCTCGTTCGACGGTTGGACCAGACTGATGTACGCATATCCGGCTGCAGTTGACGAAGACCTGCTCGAGGCGGTGGCGCAGTTCCCCGCCATGACACACTACCTCGACATCCCTCTCCAGCACGCCTCGCCGTCCATTCTGCGCCGCATGAGACGTGCCGGTAATGCCGAGAGCTACCTGCGGCTGCTGGAAACAGCGCGCCGCATCATGCCCGATGTCGCCATCCGCACCACCTTCATCGTCGGCTTCCCTGGCGAGACGGAAAGCGACTTCCAGCAGCTACTCGATTTCGTCATTGAGGCCCGTTTTGACCGCATCTCCGCCTTCGTCTTCTCGCCGGAGGAAGGCACACCGGCCGCGCTGTTACCTGAGCAGGTCAGTGTCCATGAGGCTCTCCGGCGTCTCGAAGAACTCATGCGCGTGCAGGAGCCCATATCGCACGAGCTCAACTCAGCCCTCGTTGGCACCCGAATGCGCGTACTCGTAGAACGTAGCGCACCCGACAGCAGCATCTGGTATGCGCGCTCTTACCGGGACGCCCCGGAGGTGAATTGCGAGGTCAAGCTCCGGCTGGACGACGAGGCCGAGCCGCCCCAGATCGGCGCCTTCTACGAAGCTGAGATAATGGATGCCGAGATACACGACCTCGCCGCACGCCTGCTCCCACGGTGAGGCCTTCCGTGTAGCGCAGCTCCGTTCCCCTGGGCAGCATCCAAAACCGTGATGGTCTTGCAGGAAGTGAAGCGGCATCCGCCCCTGGAGGCAAACGGCGAAGGCGACGGCGAACGGCGGTGGGC
>JAUWOG010000198.1 GCA_030612305.1 Armatimonadota bacterium
TATCATCGAGGCCCTCTGCGAAGCCGCCGCCGACCCCGAGACCCACCCTTACGACGAAAGCGGCTTCGGCATCCCGGAGTTCAAAGACGCCGTCGCCGCATTCATGGCGTCGCGCTTCGCCGTGGATGTCAGCCCCGACAGCGAGGTACAGGGCACCATCGGCTGCAAGGAATCCCTCGCCCACATCATCTGGGCCTACGTGGACCCCAGCGACATCGTCCTCGTGCCCGACCCGGCCTACTCCGTGTACAAGGTCCAGACCACATGGTGTGGCGGCGCGCCCTTCCCGATGCCTCTGCTCGCCGAGAACAACTTCCTCCCCGACTTCGACGCCATTCCGGTGCCGGTGCGCAAGGCCGCCAAGCTCATGTTCATCAACTACCCCAACAACCCGACGGGCGCGGTGGCCGAGACTGATTTCTTTGCCGCAGCGGTCGAGTTCGCACGCTGCAACGACATCATCATCGTCCACGACTGCGCCTATTCCGAGGTCACCTACGACGGCTACGAGACCCACAGCATCCTCGAAGTGGATGGCGCGAAAGATGTCGCCATCGAGATGCACTCCTTCTCCAAGACCTTCAACATGACGGGCTGGCGCGTGGCCTGGGCATGTGGTGGCGCGCCCTTCATCGAGGCTCTCTCCAAGGCCAAGAGCAACGTGGATTCAGGCACCTTCATGGCCATTCAGCGCGCCGGCATCGCCGCCCTCGAGGGCTACGACGACTTCATCGTCTCCCTCCGCGCCGAGTACCAGAGCCGCCGCGACGCCCTCCTCGCCGGCCTCAACTCACTCGGCTTCGACATCGAGCCGCCCAAAGCCGCATTCTACATCTGGGCTCCCATCCCCAGCAACTACAACACCGCCGCCGATTTCGCCAAAGACCTCCTCGCCGAATGTGGCGTTCTCGTCATTCCCGGCGCGGTGTACGGCTCCTACGGCGAGGGCTTCGTCCGCTTCTCACTGACCATCAAGGGCGATGACAAGATCGCCCAGATTGACGAGGCGATACACCGCATCCGCGACAACCTCGATCTCGAGTGGTAGCCGTGCTGCAGGCATTCTCCTGCCCGGACTGACGGTGTCTGACCATGAACGAAATCATCGAAGTAGGCCTGCAACGACGCGCCCTTCTGACCGCCGAAAAGGCCATACTCGTCGGCATCAGCAGGCTGCGTGGTGAGGCGCTCCGCTCCATGCGCGAGCTGGCCCAACTCGCCATCTCCGCCGGCGCCGTGCCCGTGGACGTCCTCATCCAGCGACGCAAAACCCCTCAGCAGGCCACATACCTCGGCAAGGGCAAGCTCGAAGAGCTCAAGGCCCTCCGGCTTTCCGCTGACGCCGAAATCGTGCTCTTCGACGCCGAACTCAGCCCCGTCCAGGTCTCCAACCTCATAGACCAACTCGACTGCAAGGTCCTCGACCGCACCGAGCGCATCCTCGACATCTTCGCCCCGCACGCGACCTCGCGCGAAGGCCAACTACAGGGCGAGCTCGCCCAGCTCTCCTACATGGCCCCCCGACTCGTCGGCAAGGGCCACATGATGGACCGTATCGCCGGCGCAGACGGTGGCGGTGTCGGCGGTGTCGGCGTCCGTGGCCCGGGCGAGACCAAGCTCGAGACCGATCGCCGCGCCCTCCGCAGGAAGATGTCGCACCTCAAGCAGAAGCTTCAGGAGGTCCGAGGTCATCGCGAGGTCGAGAAGCGTGCCCGCGACAGGTCAGGTCTCCCACTCGCGGCCCTCGTCGGATACACTAATGCCGGCAAATCCACCCTCCTCAACGCACTCGTCGGCAGCGACGAAGTCAACGCCCACGATCGCCTCTTCGAGACCCTCGACACCACCATCCGCAAGGCCGACATCGAGGGAGCCGAACTCCTCATCAGCGACACCGTCGGCTTCATCCACAACCTCCCCGAGGACCTCTTCGCCGCGTTTATGGCCACCTTCGAGCAGGTCCAGGAAGCCGACGTGATAGTCCACGTGCTCGATGCGAGTGCGCTCTGGGCCGTGACTGAGCGCGCCGCCAGCGAGCAACTGCTCGACAGGCTCGGCGTCGCTGACAAGCCCACCATCCTCGTGCTCAACAAATGGGACAAGATCGCCGGCACCGTGCAGGAGAAGCGCATCCTCACACAGATGCCCGACGGGCTCCCCGTCGCCGCCGCGAAGCATGTCGGCCTCGAGAACCTTGCCGCACAGATCGCCCAGGCCGCCTATGCACGCTTCGTCCCACTCTCCCTCCGCATCCCCTACGACCGCATGGCAGTCGTCCAGGCATGCCGCGACCGTGGCCGTATCATCCAGATAGCCTACGAGCCCGACTACGTTGCTGCCGACGTCGAAGTCGAGCCCGAGTTGCTCGACACACTCAAACCATTTGTCATCGCACCCGGATGAGGAACCTGTTGTAATGGCCAGGTCACCAGACGCGGCAGAGCGCGAGCTCTTCATCACCCTCAACCGGCGAAACTACCTCCTCGGCATCGCCAATGGCATCATCTTCACTCCCGCAAATCGCCTTGCGGATCTAGGCACCGTTATCCCGCTGCTGCTCTTGCGTCTCTCCGGCCTCTCCTGGATGGTTGGGATGGGCCACGCCATCACGATGGTCGCGCCCGTAGTCCCCCAGGTGCTCGCCGCTCGCCTCGTTGACACCGCCCCACGCAAGCGCCCCATCTACTGCTGGTGTGCGGTGATCAGGTTTATTGGCATCGTCGGCATGGCTCTTTCGCTCCTCTTCGCCGGCACCATCGGTTACGGCTGGGCTCTCGTCGGCTTGCTCTTCTGCTTCACACTCCGCGTGCTCGTCCAGGGCATCACCAGCCAAGCCTTCCTCCACATTATCGCGAATTCGGTCCCGACAACCAAGCGCGGCAGTTTCTGGAAATGGCGCCAGCTCGGCGGCCTCGTCCTCGTCCTCGCCTTTTCCTGGCCCCTTCTCCGCTACATGCTCTCCGACGATTGTCCCTTCGAGTTCCCGGTCAACTACGGTGTCCTCATCCTCATTGGGGCTCTGGTCATGGGCCTCGCCTGGCTGATCTTCTCCAAGGTCAGCGAGCCGGAGGCCAAACCCGCCGGACATCGCCTCACCATGAGACAGCATCTTGCTCGCGGCGTTCGTCTGCTCAGACGCGACCGCTACTACCGCCGCCTCGTCCGTATTCGCATACTTCTCAGCGCCGCTGGAGCCATCACTCCATTCTTCATCGCCTTTGCCGTCCAGCGCTGGGAATTCCACGACGAGGTCGCCGCCTCGTTCATGGTTGTTCAGATAGTCGCCCAGATGATCGGCTGCTGGGTCGCCGGTTACATCTCCGATAAGCTCGGGAATCAGCGCCTCCTCGTCCTCGCCGCCGCCACCATCTTATGCACAGCCGCCTTCGCCGCCTTTGGCGGGTACTTGACACCTCCGGGCGCTATGCAGCTATTCGGCCACCGCCTCCACTACCGCATGGCAGTGCTCATGGGCTGCTTCATCGGCAGCGGCATCTTCATGGCCGCACTCGGCCCCGCATACATGAACTATCTCATGGACATCGCACCGCGCCGCAAGCTACCGTCATACACCGCCTTCGCAAGCCTCTTCATCGTCCCCATAGCTCTCGCACCACTTGCCTACGGCTGGCTTGTCCACACCGTGAGCTACCACATCATCTTCATCATCTCAGCCATTCTCGCGCTGATCGGCCTCATCCTCGCCATGCGCATGGGTGAGCCACGAGACGATGTGCTCAACGGCCAGGTCGCCAACGGCGACCCACCCAACGGCGACGCGCACGAGCCGCCCCGCGAGCAAGCCGCACCATAGCGCCCACTACCCGCCACACTCACCGGCCCATCACTGCCGCCGGTGCGAACTCGGATTGAAACCATGCCGGACCCCAAAAATCCCAACGAGAGAGCAATGTTCGTTCCCCTCCACCGCCGCAACTACGTGCTGGGGATCATCAACGGAATACTGGTGCAGAGCGGTAACCGCCTCCTCGACCCGATGACGATGTTGCCGCTGCTGTTGCTCCGCCTCTCCGGTCTCACCTGGATCGTCGGCGTGCTGCAGACCATCATCATCGTGAGCCCCGCGCTGCCGGCACTCTTCGCTGCCCCCTGGATAGACACCGCCGAGCGCAAGCTCCCCATCTTCAAGCTCTATAGCATCATCCGGTTTTTCGCTCTGCTCGCCATGGCCGGCTCGGTACTGGCCGGCGCCTATCTCGGCGGCACACTCGTCGCCGCCCTCGTCCTTGTTTTCTTCGCCTCCTGGTTCACCGCCCAGGCGGTCAGCACCATGGCCTTCATGGACATTGTCGCCAAGTCAACTCCCACCACCATGCGGGGCAGCTTCTGGATGTGGCGACAGATCATCGGCCTCTTCCTTGTCCTCACTGTTGCCGTACCGTTCATTCACTACATGGTCGGGGACAACGCGCCGGCCGATTTCCCCACCAACTATGGCATCCTCCTGCTCGTCGCCGCGCTCGTCCTGGGCATCTCCTGGCTTGTGTACTTCCAGGTCAAAGAGCCTGCCAGCAAGCCGGCGCGCCACAAGCTGCCGCTGCGCCTCCACATTGCTCGGGGAATCCGTTTCTGGAGGCACGATCCTCGCTACCGCCGCATGGTCAGAGTGCTCCTGCTGCTTGCCTCAGCGGGGTCGGTCGGCCCCTTCTTCATGGCCCTCGCCGTGCAGCAGTGGAGCTTCCCTGACACTGCCGTCGCCACATTCATAACCGTGCAGATACTCGCTCAGATGGGGGGTAGCGTACTTCAGGGGCGCGTCTCGGACAGGCTCGGCAACCGCGCCGTACTCGTCGTCGCGGCATTTGTCGGCCTCTCGACCGCACTGGTCGCTGTCTGCGGTGCCGCGTTCGCTCCGCTGGGCGGCTTTCAGGTCCTCGGCTACGGCATCTCCTACCGGATGCTCGTATTGTGTCTTTGTTTTGCCGGCAGCGGCATCTACACTGCGCACATATGGCCCGGGCAGGTCAACTACCTCCTCGACATCGCGCCCGAGCGCAAGCGACCTTCGTACCTCGGCTTCACCAACCTCTTCATCGTCCCGGTTGGCGTTGTTCCTCTGATTTTCGGGTGGCTTGCCCAGACGGTGAGTATTCTGCTGGTCTTCGGCATCGGGGCGCTACTTGCGTTGGCTGCGGCGCTGCTTTCATTGCGCCTCCACGAGCCCCGAGACGCCCTCACCACCGCCTAGCCCGGGCCTCAAACGCCGGCCCAAAGCCCAGCCCAAACGCCACCTCAAACGCCGCCCCGACCCGACACCAAACCCGACACCAAACGCGTAGGGCGGCCTGAGCTTGCTGCAACGCAGAAAGCTCAGGTAAGAACGCGAAGAGGACGCGTAGCGTCCTCTTC
>JAUWOG010000492.1 GCA_030612305.1 Armatimonadota bacterium
TCCAGCTCGGCCTCGGTAAGCATGACGGCGAGACGCTGCCGGGGGCCGAATTGCGGGGTCAGGAAGACCTTCGAGTAGCCTATCTCACCCAGCCCGCAGAGAAACGCAGCGATGCGAAGATGGACCATGACGTCGGGCGCCGCCTTGCCGGGCTCGACGGGACGGCTGTAGTGCTCACGCAGCCCGCCTTCGTTGTCTATGCCGCGCCAGGGACTCAGATGGCCGAGAGGAATCGCCTCATGGCCGTAGTCCTCGATGTACCTGGCGATGTTTATCATGGTGTGGGGGATGTACAACCAGTTGAGGGCCCCATAGCCCATTGATGAGTAGTTGCTGAAGAAGGTGCCCTCTTCGATGCCGCGCAGACTCCCGCGCATGATACGGAAGCCGAAAGCGATAACAGATTTCGCCTCAGGCATGATCTGGCGCGGGTCCATCTGCACCGGGGCCCCCTCCCAGCGATCCGGCGTACCGATACCGACGATGTCAGCGCCCATCGCCTTCGCGCCCTTCTTGACTTCCTCTGCCGTAAGCATGATTCTGCAGATCACTCCTTCGTTGTCCGTCTCTCGGTTGATAGGTTTCACACACCCAAGCGCCACAGGCGTGTCCATCCCAGGTGACGCTCACATCGGTTTGATCTTCACAGCAATGTCCTGGGCGAAATGCGGCAGGGAAACCGTCAAGGCAGCCCCTGATACGGATGCCTCATTGGCGGTGATGATGTCGCCGGTGAGTGTGTCCCGGCACTCGACCAGGTAGCGGCCCGGCTTGAAGCCGCCGATGATTACCTGCGCGCCGTCAATCTGGCGCGCGTCAGGCACGTCATCAGGCGACGCATGGAGCATGTTGGCGAAATCATACGCGTAGAAGTAGGCGCGCTTGCCGTTGCTCATGGCCTGGACGGTGATCTTGTTCGCCCCTGAGGAAGTAGCCTTTGCGGGTACGGTTCGCAAGCCCATTCCTCGGCGGTCCTCGTCCTTGTTGTAGGCCAGCAGGCCCTTCTGATACTCGTAGAGTTCGTACTCCTCCCACTCGCGGTGATACCAGAACTGCCCCGGTGCGGCGGATGGTATCAGGTTCGACACCCACATGCCGACCCGGAAGTCGCGCTGCCAGTTGTTCTCCGGTATCGGCAGAGACGCGGTCTGGGGGCCGTACTCAATGAAGAGGAAGGGCTTGTTGTAGTCCTGGCGCGCCTGCCAGCACTCGTTCATGCCCTTTTCGCTCTCCCGCTTCCAGTACGCGTCGGCCTGAATGTACTGGATTTCCGGCAGGTTCCACAACTCGGCGCCGTAAGCCCAGTACAGACAGATGTGGGAGGTGATGAGGTGGTCGTAGATGTCCACGGACTTGATGTAGCGCGCCATCTCGGCATGCCACGCCGCAACCTCCGGCTTGTTGTAGCCCTCCGAGAGGTCCACTTCATTGACCAGGTCCCATGACATGATATGCGGGCTGTAGCCCCAGCGGGCGACAATGTAGCGGTTCCGCCGCTGGATCATCTCCTTGGCTTTCGTGGACCGGAAGAACATCGCCGGGCTGGCGACGAAGCCGCCGTTTTTCACGGAATAGGGATTGTATCCCCATTCGGCGTCGAACTTGTCACGGCGGAACTGTCCGTGACTGTTCAGCGTAATCTCGAGGTAAATGCCGCGGTCTGCGGCCAGCTCCAGCATGTAGTCGAACCGCCAGCCGTTGTAGAGGCAGTAGCGGCCGACATCGTCATACCGCGAGTGGTACTCGTCGGACCACTCAGTACCCACCCACCAGCCGCACATCCATGTGCGGACGAAGTTCAGCTTCTCTTCGTGGAAGCGGTCGAAGTAGTAGTCGAAATCGTAGGTGCCCTTCTGTCTGTCGGCATGATCGCCACCGTCGCGCATGTTGATGCCCGTGGGGAAGAAGAACTCACCGTTCTCGAACTCGAAATAGCGGGGGTCCTTCTCCGAAATCCGGACCATGCCGGGCTGCTTGTCATCGGCGATCGCAGTGAATGTCAACTCCTGGCTGCGGTACTGTCCGAGCGCATCGCCAAGCTGAACGAAGCACTTGTAGTCCCCCGCCTGCCTGGGTGCGAAGCGGACCTTCCAACAGGGAGCGCCGACCGGGATGAGCTTCTCCCAGCCCTCCTTAGTCTGTGTCCGACGGTAGTCCTGATAGTAGAAGCCGGGGACAACCTGGCGCGTGCCGTCAGGCAACAGAACATGCCCCTGCACATCAACCACGGACGGATCGAAGGGGTTCTCATAGTCGCGGTCAGTGTCGAAAGTGAGCTCGAACTTCTCATAGACCTTGAGCCGGTCCGTATTGGCGCGTGCCTCCAGCGCACCACGGGCCGGTCCGGGCTTGCCGTCCTTCATCGGCCCGACGGGCGGCTCATTGCCGGACAGGCGAACGTTGTCAAGGAGCACGACGCCCGACCATGGCTTGGCGGAGAAGAAGCGGAAGCCGAACTCGCGCGGGTAGTGCAGCACGCGGTCCCACGAGCGTTCGTGACCGCCCGGTTCCCAGACTGTGGAATCCTCGGAGATGTCAAGTGTGAAAGTGGCCCACTTGCCGCGCGTCAACTGGCGCAGCTTCTTGCCGGTCTTCATGTCGTGGAGGGGAGCGGTCTGGAACCAGAGGTATTGCTTGTCCTTTATGTAGATGTACAGGTCGAGCTCGCGCGGAGCATCCTGCGGCACCTTGATGTCGAACCGCAGACTCGTGAGGCCGCGCCAGTTGTGCCAGGGCCGGCACTTTGCGCCGAATGACTTGGGCACCTTACCCGAGATGGCGAGAGCGTGCCCGCCGTGCCCGGCGCCGCCATCTGCCAAATCCACAGAGATATTGCCCGCGTCAACGTCGGTCGCTTTCCATTCACCGGCACCGCTCTCGAAGTCCCAGAGGATTTCCGGCGCTGCCGAGGCTGTGGTAAGGGCGGCAAATACTATCAGACTGAGAATCGCAGCAAGCGCTAACTGTTTCATGTTCGTCTCCTGATCCGTTCCGCGGCAACGGGCTCCATGTTACCACAGATGGAGGCTATCACACCATAGGGGCTTCGCATTGGGTGCGCGTTTGAATTGTAGGCAAGTAGCGCAACCTTCGAGGCCCCCCACCTGTAGCGCGTGTAGTTTGCCGCAGGCAAACTCCCTTCAGCTCGCGGCCGTTGCCGTTTGCTGTCGCCGTTG
>JAUWOG010000046.1 GCA_030612305.1 Armatimonadota bacterium
AGGGGGCTGCCGTTATCCCGTATCCCCCGGCGGCCAGAGGCGCAAGAGCAGATACGCGATGAGGTAGCCCAGCGCCGCCCCGATTATCACGTCGGACAGATAGTGCTTGTCCAGCATCAGCCGCCCGCCGGCAATAAATGCAGCAACCGCATACGCCGGCCAGCGCCAGCGCGGGAAATATGCCGCAGCCACAGTCGCGAGCATGAAGCTGAAAGCCGCGTGCCCGGAGGGGCAGGAATTGAAGTCGTGGCCGGGACCGTAGAAGCCCGGCGGCGGCGGAGTAAGCGCGGGATTGTCATAGTCGCACGGTCGCGGCCGGCCAATCAGCCATTTCAGCAGGTCGGTGGACAGCGCCTGCGCCACGATGCCGCAGACGATCGTCAGAGCCGCACGCCGCCAGCGCCGCCAGGCCAGGACAATCACTATCAGCGCCAGCGCCGAGCCGATCTTCGTGTCGCCCATCTCAGCGCCAAGCAAGGCCAGCGCGGCGACAAGCGGCATCGCCTCCAGCGGCTCGGTCAGGTCATCGAAGCGCTGGTCAACGAACGCGATGCAGAGGGCGACTGCGACAACGAGCAGCGCGGCAATCGCGAGCCGCTTGCGCAGCGAGTGGCGACGATCGGCAGGTGCCTCCGGCGGATCAGTGGATTCGGTGCTCGGCATGAGGGCGACTCCAATAGGAGGACAGGCAGGATTACTTGCCAATCAAGCAGGATTGCGCGCGGTGCTGCGAGTACTATAACATAGGTTGTGCCGAACAGAACATCAACCTGTAGCGCAAGCCCACAGCATTACCACGGAGGTACGAGCAATGGCCGGTGCCATGAGCAGCCGCCAACGGATGCTGGCGGCGATAGAGGCCCGCGAGGTGGATTGCGTGCCCTGCAGCTTCATGATCTTCGCCGCACTCCGCAGCCGCTGCGAGACTGACGAGGAATTCGTGCGCCGGCAAGTCGAGATGGGCCTCGACCCCGTCGTCCCGATCGCGACATGGGCCTCCACGCGCGGCCAGGAGCACCGCGACCTCCCCGGGATTCCCATGCGCTACCCGCCCGAGGTCGAAGTCCGTCGGTGGCGCGAAGAGCGCGACGACGGCCCCGACATCCTGCACAAGGAATACGTCACGCCCGACGGGACGCTGAAGACGGAGGTGCTCGCGACGGAGGACTGGCCGTACCCGGATCATGTGCCGCTGTGTGACGACTACCTGGTCCCGCGCGCGAAGAAGTTCCCCATCGAGGGACCGGAGGATCTGGCGGCTCTCCGGCATCTGCTGGCACCGCCGCAGCCGGAGGCGCTGGCATTCTTCCGCGAGAATGCGGCCAGGGCCAGGGCGCTGGCGGAGGAACTCGAGTTGATAGTGACGGGCGGCATGGGCGTGGCGATGGATGCCATGGGCTGGCTGTGCGGGATGCAGGAGGGCATTTTCCATGCGCTGGACCGGCCCGAGATGATAGACGAGCTGGCCCGCATTATCCACGAATGGAACCTCGCGCGGATGCGTGAGGTGCTCGCGACCGGAGTGGACATCTTCGTGCAGCGGGCGTGGTATGAGGGCACTGATTTCTGGTCGCCGCCGATGTATCAGCGCTTCATCCTGCCCTATCTGAGGGAGGCGGTCGCGCTGGCCCACGATGCCGGCGCGAAATTCGCCTACATCAACACCAGCGGCACGATGGGCATTCTCGACTATCTGCTCGAAGCGGGTGTGGATGTGCTCATCGGCGTGGACCCGGTCGAGGGCATGAGCACCGACATGCAGGCGATGCGCGAGCGCACCGGCGAGAGGATGGCGCTGGGGGGCGGCGTCAACGGCTTCGTCACCGTCGAGATGGGCGAAGATGAGGAGATCCGAGATGCGGTGAGGGAAGCCATCGCAACGCTGGGCCCGCGCGGCTTCATTCTCTCGCCGGTGGACAATATCCGCGACGAAAGCGAGCAGACCCGCCGGCGCGTGGACACCTTCATCACGGCCTGGCAGGAGATGTGCTAGCAACCACAATGGCGGAGAGGGATGAGCATGGAGAACCTGACGATCTACGAGACGCCGGAGCTTGAGCGTCCCCGCATGATTCTGGGCTTCACCGGATGGATGGACGGAGGGCGTGTCTCCACCGGCACAGTCAACTACCTGGCTGAGAAACTGCAGGCGCCGAGGCTTGCGGAGATCGCGTCACCGGAGTTCTATATTCTGAACTTCCCGGTCTCGACGATTCCGGTGACTGTGGTGGCAGACCGCGCCAGGACGTTCGTCAGCTCGGTAAATCCGATGGAGTTCGCGGCGATATTCAGGCCCTATGCCGAGATAAGAGACGGCATCATACAAGAGCTAAAATTCCCGGAGAATGAGTTCCGCTATTCCGAGAGCGCCAATCTCATACTCTTCTCAGGCGAGGAGCCGCATATCAGGTGGCGCGAGTACTGTGACTGCATCTTCGCTGTCGCGAGGCAGTTCGGGGTGCAGGAGTTCTACTTCATCGGCAGCGTCTCCAGCCCGATTCCGCATACCAGGGAACCGCGCGTGCGCGCCTCCGTGGCAACCGAGGCCCTCAAGGAAAAACTGAAAGAGTTCGACATCGGTTTCGGGGATTACGAAGGCCCGGCCGGCCTCGTCACTTACCTCACCATGCTTTCCGTTGACGAGGGGGTGGACATGAGCAACCTCGTCCTCGAGGTGCCGCATTATCCATTCCTCGACATGCCCACCTATCCGCGCAGCATTCTCAGGGCCGTCTCAGTCCTCGGCAGACTCCTGGACCTCGACATCGGCTCATCTGACCTCGTCACGGCGGCCGACACAACGGAAGATAAGCTCAATGAGGCCATGGCGGAGAACGAAGCATTCAACGAGCTGGTGAAAAAGCTCGAAGAGGCGTATGACTCCGAAGAGGCCGCCGGCGATCAGGACCTCCTCCGCCGCCTGATAGAGGGCCTTGACCTCAGCGGGGACCAGGAGCGGGACTGACAAAAGGCGCAACGCGATCTCCACCAGGAGCAGGTGATACCATGCCCAAGGACAGGCCGAACTTCATTGTAGTGACTACCGACCAGCAGCGCTATGACACCCTCGGCGTGACCGGAAATGACATCGTGCAGACGCCGCACTATGATGCGCTGGCCCGACGCGGGACACTCTTCACGGGCGCATATACCCAGAATCCGGTCTGCATTCCGAGCCGCGCGTGCCTCCACACCGGTCGCTATTGCCACCAGCATGGCGTCCAGTATATGGAGTCGGAGATTGATACCACGCCGCCGCTGCCGCCCTGGGAGACGACCTTCATGGAGCGGCTCCAGGGCGCCGGCTACCGCACTGGAGCAGTCGGCAAGATCCACATGATGCAGCCGAAGGGCTATCACGAGATGCAGCTCACGGGGGGCAAGGGCGCGCGCTGGACGCAGCAGATCGGGCAGGATATCGGCCCGGCTCCGCTCGGCCCGGCCTATGCCGCATGGCTCGAAAAGAAGCGCCCCGGAGCCTATGAGCAGATATACGAGCAGCGCCGCCGGCCGGAGTACAAGGCCCAGCGCGGGGCCATCATCAACTGCCTCGACGAAGACGAATATGTTGACTACTGGGCCGCCGAGATGGCCATCGAGTTCCTCCAGCGGCGCGACGGCTCCGAGCCGTGGATGCTCTGGGTCGGCTTCTGCGGCCCGCACGGCCCTGCCGATCCGCCGCGCCGCTATGCCGAGATGTACGACATCCCCGAAATGCCGGTGCCCTATACGTGGCTGTGCGACTGCGCCGACAAGCCCGAGTTCATGCGCCGCAAGGACGTCCCCGCCGACATCTCCGCCGCAGACCGCCTCATCCTGCAGCGCTGGCATGCCTACTACTACGCCGAGATGACCTTCATTGATGACATGATCGGGCGCATCCTCCAGCAGTTGGAAAAGCAGGGCTTCGGCGACGATACCATCGTCATCACCACCAGCGATCATGGCGAGATGCTGGGGCATCTGGGCCGGTGGGGAAAAGGCAACTTCCTCGAGCAGGTCACGCGCATGCCGACGATCTTCAGCCTCCCGAACGGGAACCCGGTCCGCGAATTCGACGGGCTCGTCGAGAACTTCCGCATCGCGCCGACGGTGCTCGACTATGCCGGTGTTGCAGCGCCGCCGGAGATGGCCGCCACGAGCCTCCGGCCCATCCTCGAAGGGGGCGGCGAGCCGGACGAGTCGGCGCTGTGCGAGTACGTGGACAACTTCCGCGAGAAGGCCGGGGCCTGCGTCCGCACCGAGCGCTACAAGTACGCCCGCTGGACGAATATCGCCGAGGGCTACGCGTACACCGGCGAGCTATACGATATGGAGAACGACCCCGAGGAGAGCCGGAACTTGTGGCATGACCCGGACTATGCACAGGTGCGGCGGGAGATGGCGGAGCTACTCAGCGACCGCCTGCTGGCGAGCCAGGAGCCGGCGTACACGTCATGGCTTGCCCAGCCGCCAGCGCATGTGATGGGTAAGGGGCGGTGACATGGCGGCTGCCAGCATCGCCACGGCCAGCGGCGCAAGGCACATCGGAGAGCTCGACGTCAGCCAAGCACGTTAGGTTCTTCAAGAAGGCTGGATTGCGGAGATCACAGACAGGATCACCGCCCAGTGCACGCTGAATGCAAGAAAAAGCGCCAGAGCAATGCGGGCGTGAAGACGCTGTTGTCCCTCACGTCGAAATGCGCAAAATAGGGCGGGGGTCATGGCCAAAACGGCGATGCCGAGGAAACCGATGATGACGTCCGCGGGTACATGACGAAACTCGCCCGTGGGGTCCGTGGAATTCGCGATATCGGACATCCACGTCAACTGGCCAACAGCTACGCCGCCGAGCCACGCAGCCAGCAAAGCACCCATATAGGTCACGACAATGCCCAGCACCATCCAGCCGTCAGCAGGCTCGGTGTCAGACTCTTGAGCCTCAGCCCGGTACAGTATGATGCCGCTAACCACCAGAACTAGCGCGGGAGCTATTAATGCGAAGATAGAAAGCACAGTCTGGGGCAGGCTCAATTCGCCCGTGCACGCGAGCAGGCACCCCGCAGCACCCGAGTATAAACCATGCGCTACGCCGATGATGATTACCAAGACGGCAAGAACGCGACCGGTTGTAGTCATCTCGCTGTATCCTCCGTGGATGACATAAGTGCGCCCGACCTCAGTATTATACCATACCAGCCCCCGGCGCATGTGATGGGTAAGGGGAAGGAGCAAGGGTGAGGTCGGCTCATTCTGCCGCAGCCTTGCGCCATACACGCAGAACGCCCATACTGTAGGCACTACACCGAGCGCAATAACCGCCCCGGAGGTCGAGATGCGGACGACTATCGTGCTGGATGACGAGCTTGTCAGACGCGCCCAGGAGCTGACCGGCATACGCACAAAGAAGGGCGTCGTCACCGAGGGTCTGAAGCTGCTGGTGCGCATCGAAGAGCAGAAGAAGCTGCGCGAACTGTACGGGCAGGTCGAGTGGGAAGGCGACCTAGAGACCATGCGCGAGGGGCGGAAACAAGACTGAGGTGGGCATTGCCGTAATGGAGAGGCCGCGTCGAGGGGCGGTCGTGCCGTTCACGACCGCGCGAGGCCGGCCACACGCATCAGAACAGTATATGGCGGTTGACATGGCTGGGCCAGCCTTGTGAGCTTTGCTCCGCAAAGCTCCCTGCGACAGGCCCCTCCATTACGGCAAACAGCTCTCCGACGCCCGCTATTTCATCTGCGCGAAGTGTGCCGCGAAGGCGAGGCCGAGACCGACAATCACACTCGCTGCCAGGCCGACGCGGGCGCGAGTCGCGGCCCTGCATTCTTCCTGAGCAAGGAGAGAGACGACGATGCGACTGCTGATCTGCATTTCCCTGACGGCATTGGGCTTCTCTGTGGCCTTCGCGCAACCCAAGACCCTCATCGAATGGACCTTTGACAAACGCGGTGACCTCGAAGGCTGGACCCAGCGGAACCACGTTGATGAACTGCGCGTCGAGGATGGCGCGCTCTGCGGACGCGTGATGGATTGGGATCCGTTCGTGCGGGGGCCGCAGTTCGAGCTCCAGGCTACGCCATACCAGCGCCTCGAGGTACGCATCAAGACCGACTGCGGCGGCTATGGCGAATTCTTCTGGACGAATACGACCGAGTCGAAATATGGCGGCTTCTCAGCGGGCAAGGAAACGCCCTTCCAACTCACCGGCGACGAGCAGTGGCACGAGTATCACGTGTACCCGTTCTGGCACAAGGAAAAAAAGATCATCTTGCTGCGGCTGGACTTCCCGCGGCCGGCCGAGTCGGACTTCGGGAAAAAGACGTTCGCCGTGGACTATATCCGCATTGTTGACCTGGGCGAGCCGGAGCAAGTGACCACAGAAGCACTGTGGGATTTCACGAAGGGCTCGCCGGGCTGGCAGGGCGCTGACGGCGGTGAGGTCAAGGCGGCCGGCGATGGTGTGCAGTTCGCCTCGGGCGCGAATGCCAGGGCGTACATGGTGAACCGGGCGCTACGTTGCCCAATCCAGGATAACTTCTGGGTGCACGTCGAGATGAAGCTGGACAAGGGCAGCGTGGGATACATCAAATGGGTCTCCTCGGAGTATTCCAGCATGCATTCGGTGAAATTCCCCGTCAAGGCAGACGGCGAGTTTCACAGCTACAACCTCGATGTGTCAATGCACAAGGAATGGACGGGCGACGCGCTGCTGCTGGGTCTGCAACCCAGCAATGTGGCGGGTGCTACCGCAGTGGTCCGCAGAATCGCCGTGGGCACAGACCCGATGGGCGGACCGGAAGTGGAGTGTACATACCTCGGCTTGGAGGATGCCATCAACCGGGTCGGAAGATCGGCGAGGCTGATACTCAATCTTGTGAACCGAGGCGGGACCGCGACAGCGAACACCGACATCCGAATTGATGAGCTTCGTCTGCCGGAGGGCATCTCCGTGGTCGGCGCTGCGGACTGGCGAAGCATCCGCGCGCTCGAACCGTTCGCACCGACGTCACACCGCATTGCGTTGCAGGCAGCCAAGCCAATGGCGGGCGAGGTCGTCGTGCGACTGTCCGGCAAAGGGGCGCCGAAGCAGGCGCTGACTGGTTCGCTGCTGATCTCGGAGTCGCTCGACCTGCCCAAAGCCGACTACGTACCCGAGCCGCAGCCTGTCGACTCAGACTACGAGATCGGCGCGTTCTACTTCCCCGGCTTTCCGTCCATGGCGAGATGGGAGCCCGTCTTGCGCCACGCGCCCGCGCGCAGGCCCGTTCTCGGGTGGTATGACGAAGGCAACCCGGAGTGCGTTGATTGGCAGATCAAGTGGGCCGTCGAGCACGGCATCAAGTTCTTCTTGGTTGACTGGTACTGGAATGCGGGCGATCAGCATCTGGAGCACTGGGTAAATGCCTACAAGCAAGCGCGCTATCGGCGCTACCTCAAGTGGGCGATGATGTGGGCGAATCACAACCGACCCGGCAGCCACTCCGAAGATGATATGCGCAAGGTCGCCGAGTTCTGGGTGGACAACTACTTCCACATGCCGGAGTACATGCGCATCGAGGACAAGCCCGTGGTCGTGATCTGGAGCGTCGGTAACATTCGGCGGGACCTGGGCGGCGAAGACGGTGGCAAGCGCGCTTTGGAGATCGCCCGGCAGGTTGCGCGCGATGCCGGCTACAAAGGCATCTATTTCATCGCCATGAAGTGGCCTGAAGCATCCACCGATCCAGCGATCATTCGTGGTCTCGCCGACGACGGCTACGACATGACCTCGATCTACCACTACATGCACCATGGCGGCAAGGCGCAGGACCCGAGGCGCTTCTCGTTCGAGCTGGTCGCTGAGTCGAGCTACGACCACTGGAAGTCGTGGCACGAGGCGGGTATCCTGCCGTTCCTGCCCAACTTGTCCACGGGTTGGGACTCGCGGCCCTGGCACGGCGACCGGGCGACAGTCATCCACGGCCGCACGGTCGAGCTGTTCCGGGCGATCTGCGAAGATGCAAAACGCTTCGCCGATGAGACCGGCGTAAGGCGCATGGTCCTTGCGCCGCTCAACGAGTGGGGCGAGGGATCCTACGCCGAACCATCTAAGGAGTTCGGCTTCGGAATGTACGACGCCGTGCGCGACGTGTTCTGCAAGCAGCCGGCGGGAGGCTGGCCGCCGAATATCGCGCCGGGCGATGTCGGGCTGGGGCCCTACGATCTCGCCGAGGCCGACCTGAAATCCGTCGCCGTCTGGGCTTTCACGAACAGCGCCGAGGGGTGGAGCTCGCTGATGGGTGTGACCAACTTCCATCACAAAGACGGCGCCATCCACTTCGAGACGACGAGCAACGACCCCGCCATCGTCGCGACGCTGCACAAGGCGGACGCAAGCAAGTACCGGTTCGTCCACCTCCGCATGAGGCTCGACTCCCTCAAGTCGCCTGGCGAACGCGGCCAGCTGTTCTGGTCAACGACCACTTCGCCCGTCAGCGAAGCCAACAGTGCCACGTTCGAACTCATCGGCGACAGCAAGTTCCACGACTACGTCATCCCCGTCCACGAGAACCCCCGCTGGCGCGGGAAGATCAGCACGTTTCGGTTTGACCCGTGCTCTCATGCGGGGGCGAAGGTGGCGGTGGCGGAAGTAAGGCTGTGCGCGGTAAAGCCGACACGCTGACCGGTGGCGATGAAGCTCAATGTGAGGTGCCCGCCCAGCGCGAAGAGCACCGAGCCGGCGAAGATGCGCAGATACATTGTGCAGGAATGCGAAGCATTCACCGAGTTAGCGTCCTACGCCTCCACTACTTCATCCAGGGAGACGCGGCGGCCCTCTTGCTGTGCCAGCCGGCCCGCCTCCGTGATCGCGATACATTCGATCATCTGGTCATGATCCGCCTGTGGCTCGCCGGTCTCAACCATTGTCTTGATTCTATCCAGAATCAGCGCCGAGCCAAACGGGAATTCGAAGTCGCCAATCTGGCCGGAATGAATCGCCCCCGCTTCACCGAAGGCGCTGACGTAGAACGAGCAGTGATAAGTCGGGCCGGAATCGCAGTTCAGCATCACACCCGCTTCCGGCCGATCCTCCCGCCCGCCGTAGTCGAGATGCACATAGGAAAGCTCGTCGGGGCCCATCGCCTCAACCGCCGCGACGCCATCCCCGAAGATCGCCTGCGCGAGGCTGATGGCATGGATATGGCCGGCCATTGCCGTCCCGCCGCCCTTGATTGAGCCATAGCCGACGCGCGGTCCGAGCTCCTGCAGCCGGTCCCGGAAGCGCGCCCCATCGGGCACCATCCGCAGCATCGAAAGCGACATCACCGCCACGTCATGCTCCTTGCCGAGCTGAAGAATCGCCTTCGCGTCAGCCAGCGTATATGCCAGCGGCTTGTCCACGAATGTCGGCACGCCCTTCTCCAGCCCCGGCGTAGCCAGCTCGAGATGCGTCGAGCCGTCGCCATTGCACTCCGGGATGAAGACGAGGTCCACGTCATCCGAACATCCTTCCGGCTCGGCACAGACCTCGCCACCAAAGCAGGCGACGACTGCCTCGGCGTCCTCCGGTGTTGTGTCCCATGCCTTTGCCAGCTCGAAGCCGCCGACATACGGCACAGTCATCACCGCCGGGTCATTGTAGTGCGTGTAGTGATAGAACAGCGCACCGTGGGCACGCCCGTGTGCCCGTATCGCGATGGGGTCATACTCGAACATCTGCGCACCGTAGTACAGCGCATGAAGGTCCCCGCCGATCATCCCAACCCGGATATTGGCCATGTCGCTTCTCCCTTCTCAGCCCTTCCTGGAGGCTCAGCCTCCTGTCTGCGGCCTTAGCCGTTTGCCTTAGGCGGTTGGCTTGGCCGTTTGCCGTAGGCGGTTTCGGTGGCCGGTTGGCGGAGAGG
>JAUWOG010000454.1 GCA_030612305.1 Armatimonadota bacterium
TCCATGTTGAGTGAGTCCAGTGCAGCGGCCCGCCTTTGGAATCGGCCTGTTCGAAATTACCATTCAGGAGTAGAGGCGCAGTCGAGAAGGCGATTTCCAGCAGCATCGAGTTGAAGCTCGGTGAGGTGTCGGAGGCTGAGATGAGCACGATGTGCTTCGCGTCCTTCAGCTTGCCGGGCGTGACGGAGATATCCAGGTGCTTGCCGTCCTTGCTCGGCGAGAGCTTGACCTCCCCGCCGAAGGCTGACGGCTCCTGCCCGTCAATGGACACCCGTACACGCGACGTCGCGATGGGGTTCTTAGCGTCGGTAAGCGTAACGAAGATGCTCTTCGGCGTGTCCGGCACGTTGCCCAGCTTGACCTGCGCAGCGACCTCAAGGGCCTTCCCGCCGACGCTTACTGCATCAACGACGGGGGCATCGGCATCCGGCAACTGCAGCCAGTCAGGCTTGTTGAGAAGGATCACGGTCGAGGCCAGGGCGTCCTGAGGCTGCGAGAATGACACCGTATCGCCCTTTTTGTCCACCGCCAGCTTCTTCCACTCACCGGCAGAGGTCAGATACATCGGGCTCTTCACAGTCTGTTCGCCGGCTATGGTGACCTTCACCGGCACGTTGGAGGATATTCTGATGGGCTGTATGGCGTACTTCTCCGCGCCAAAGGCCACCGCAACGATCAACACAAGTGCGACCAGGCACAGCGTGGTGCATACGCTTCTTGTCATTGGAAGTCAACCTCCGGACGGTCAGTCGCTCGGAATGTGCGCTGTCAGCAACGCGCCAGCCGCTACTGTTGCTTGGCTTCTATCTTCAGATCGTCGAAATAGACCTTGCCCTTGGCGTTGCGCAGGTAGAGGATATACGACTCGCCGCCCTCTACCGCGGTGAAGTCCCATGCGAATGCCGTCCACTCGTCGGAGGCGGGAACTCCGCTCATGCTGTCATACTGCCCCCGCTTCCCTCCGCCCTGGCTGATCATCGAGGCCCAGCCGCTGCCGCCGTCGGTCCGTGCATAGCCGGACAGAACGTAGGCCCTTCCGGGCACCAGGTCAACCGACTGAGAGGCAAGCGTATTGAGCGAACCGGCGATGCCGTGCATCATGAGGCACTTGCCGCTGCGGCCGCCGTCCACCTGCTTGATCTCGTACTTCGTATCGTCTTTCATGTCCCATGCACCACTCGTCCAGTGGGCGGGCATTCCGCTCTTGTCCGCCTCCTCAAAGCCCGCATTCCGGAGTAACGGGCCTGTGTTGAATCTCAGCACGAGCGCCATGGTGTTGGCTCGTGGGGAAGCATCAGAAATGGACACGCTGAGCGTATGCTTCTGCGCCGGCAAGTCCCCGAAATCTACGATCAGGTCGGCGGCCCTGCCGTCCTTGCTCTGCTGCAGCTTGACCGACCCGCCGAAGTCCTCCACCGGGCGCCCGTCAAGCGAGACCACAACTCGGTGAGTCGCCAGCGGATTAGCCTTGTCGCTCAGGACCATCTGCAGGGGCGGCACCTTCTCCGGTATGTGTCCCAGATTCAGGCTCTCCGACACTTCCAGGGCAGTGCGGCCAAGATTGAGGCCCTTCACTACGGGCGGCTCGACATCAGGCAACGTCAGCCAGTCAGGCTTGTGCAGCAGGACGACCGTCGAGCCCATACCCTCCGGCGGCAAGGCAAAGAAGATGCCCCTGGCGTCCTGCTTCACATCGAGCTTGGCCCATTTGCCGTCGGCCCGCAGGTAGGTTGGGTTCTTGACCGCCTGGTCGGCGGGCATGTGAACCTCCAGGTCTGCATTGGCCGACAGGTTGATAGCGTCCAGTTCATACTCGGCGGCCATGCCCACGGCGACCAGAGCCACCGCGACCAATACTGCCAATACACACGTCAGAGAACCTGGTCTATCCATGCTCTCCTGACCTCCCGAACTGCGCGCACCTTCGCGACCGCAGTACCAATGGTTGGTGTTGCCACGCACCGGGCGCGCTCTACTCCTTGACACTCAGCGTCACGTCATCGAAGTACACGGAACCTATGGATGTACTCCGCAGGTAGATCATGTAGTTCTTGTTGTTCTCGGCAGGCGTAATTTCCCATGAGAAGGGCGTCCAGTCATCCGCTTGCCTGCACGATGAGGTATTGTCATACTGGGCCTTGGCATCCCCTACGGCCTTCCCGATGAGTGAGGCATAACCGCCATTGCAGTCGCCCTTGGAGTAACCCGAAAGGACATAGGTGGTGCCCGGCAGCAGGTCCACCGGCTGCCCGACAACCATGTTGAGGCGTCCGGACGTGCCGGTGAACCTCAGAGCATTACCGGTACGCCCTTCACCCTTGGCTAGCTCGATCTTGTACTTCGTGGCCTCGCTACTGTGCCACGAGCCGAAGCTCCAGTATTTCAGCTTGCCGTCGTCATCGAGTTCCTCGAAGCCGCCATCCCGAAGCAGGGGCGCGGTATTGAAGATGACGAGGGCCACCGTCGAGTTCCGCGCCGGTGTCGCGTCGGCCACCTCGACTCTGAGCGTGTACTTGTCCGGCGGCAATGTGCCCGGCGTGATGACTAAATCCGCGTGTTTTCCGTCGGCGCTTTGCTGGAGCTTGAGTGCCCCGCCAAAGCTATCGGGGAGCTGCCCGTTGAGGAGTACCTTAGTCTCCCTTGGGTGGATCGGGTTGAGCTTGTCGGCAGCGGTGATCATGATGCTGGCCGGCGTCACGTCCAGATGCCCGACATTCACCTCACCCTCGACAAGCTGGGCTGCCTTGCCGGCCACACTGACTGCTTCGATGACCGGCGGCTCAGTATCAGGCAGCGTAAGCCATGCCGGCTTGGCCAATAACACCAGGCTGCTGCCAATGGCATCTCCCGGCAGCGAGAAGGAGAGGCCGTCCTTGCCTTTGACGACCTTGAGCTTCTTCCACTCGCCGGCGGCGGTCGTGTACATCGGGTCCTTGACTTCTTGCGACGTCGGCATCGTGATCTCCACCGGCGCATTGGCGGTAATCTTCACGGCCTGCAAGCTGTAGTCCCGCGCCTGGCACGTTGCCTGCGATATTGTCAGGACGGCGAGAATCAGTGCCGTAAGGATGGTGCCGGTTCTCCTCATCGGGACAGGCTCCTTTGTGACGCTATGATGTAGTTGCGCGTGAGGGCAGTGACCTCTGCAGAGGATTTCGATGAGACAGCGCGCTTGACCTGCCTTGGGAGCGGAGGCGTGGGAAAAAAGCTATACGGGAGCGACGCAGGTTGGTGCGCCAGGCTACGGTAGCGCACGCCTCAGCAGGCAGATGGTGAGGAGAGCGCCGGCCATCAAGCCGCAGAGAGGCGCAGTGCCACCCACCCCGAAGAGCGGAATGAGCAGTGTGCCCGCGATTA
>JAUWOG010000211.1 GCA_030612305.1 Armatimonadota bacterium
TCTTCGGCCTGCTCGGCATCGGCAGCCGGCTCTGTCGCTATCACCGTCGCTTCTTCGGCCTCCGTCCCGGCGGCGGCCTCGGCATCCATCCCCGCCGGCGAAACGGGCTCGGCAGGCATGGACCTGGCCGCACGAGGAGCCTCCGCTTGCGGGCCGAATGCGGGGGCCAGGCGGTAGTTGCTGTGCTTCATGATGCCGACGAATATGACCGCGAAGCAGGCAGCGGCGGCAAGCCACGGGCCGAGACGCACCGCGCGCTGGGCCGGACTGCTCGGCGCAGGAATCGCATCAAGACCGGAGGATATGTCCGCAAGCAGACGCGCGCGCGGGCTGACGGGCTCCAGCGCCCGGACACTGTCAACCGCCGCTGCGAACTGCGCGTAGCCGGCGGCACAGTCGGCACACGCGGCCATGTGGCGGCGCACGGCCTCAGCCTGATCCGGGCTGAGAGCGCCGTCGTACAGTTCGCCGAATTGCGCGCGGCACTGCTCACACTGCATCTGAAACTCCGGTTCCTTGCATTCTGCTACGTGTGACTGCAATGCTATGCGAAAAGTTCCAGGTCCGGGGCGATGACATCCCTCAATGCCAGCCTCGCCCTGTTGAGGCGGCTCTTGACCGTGCCCAGCGGTATCTGCAGAATCCCGGCGATCTCCTCGTACGAGAAGCCGGTGATATCGTAAAGCACGAGTACCATACGGTAGTCCTCAGGGAGTTGGGAAATGGCGCGGTGGACGACACGCTGAAGCTCGGAGCGTTCGGCATTCGCCGCCGGCTCGGCGGACTCGTCGGGGAGTGGCCGCTGCTGCACTTCGTCGTCCCCGTCGTAGCTGACTTCCAGCCCGACGGAGTCATCCCGGCGCGTCCGCAGCGCGTCAAGGCACACGTTGGAGACGATGCGGTAAAGCCATGTGGAGAAGGCTGACTTGCCACGGAAGCGGCTGAGGGAACGGTAGGCGCGGATGAACGCCGTCTGCGTCGCGTCTTCGGCACCGCCGGCGTCGCCGAGCATCCGGTAGGCTGTGTTATAGACGAGGTTATGGTGCCGCTGCACGAGCAGATCGAAGCTCCGGCGGTCGCCGCCTTTCGCCCGCGTAACAAGCTGGGCATCTGACTCTTCCACGACAACCCCCAAAGCGTGAAGTATCAGCGGCAGCCTCACAAGCCCCCTCTGACGCGGCACGACACCCACCGGCTACAGCTTCTGGTCGAAGACGGTCTTCTTGTCAATGATGATGCGCACGTGGGCACCCCGAGGGCCATAGACATCGGCCTTGACCTCATCCCCGGGGCGGTGCACCCGGTTGTAAAAGCCCTTCTCGAAATCCGGGCTCGTGCCGGCCACCTCGATCTGCACGCGCTGCAGCGGCTGGCCGCGCGGCACGGTGATGACGACGCTGCGGAATAGGAGTGTCTCGCTACCGAGTTTCGTGCTTCCGTACTCAGGCCCGCCACTCAGCACGAGATTGACCGGATGCTTGCGACTCACCACGGTCCCCGCCGCCGGGTCCTGTTCCAGCACATGGTCGCGAGGGTTGCTGTTGGCTTTGTAGAGCACGGTGCCGACGGTGAGCTTCGCCTCCCGGATGCGGTTATCGGCGGTCTCGCGGCCGTGGCCGACGACCTTGGGCACCTTCACATCCTTGGCCCCGAGGCTGACCACCGCCTGAATCCTCCGCCCCTCCTTGACGACCTTTCCGGCCGGCGGCCTCGTCTCCATCACACGGCCCTCCGGCATCTTCTTGCTGTTCATTTCGCGGATGACTTCCAGCCGGAACCTGCCCTCGCTCATCGCCTCCCTGGCCTCTTCAAGAGGCATACCCACTACATTCGGAACGAGAGCCTCATGACCCGTCCGCCCCAGGGCCACCATCACCAGCAGCGAGCCAATCCCGACGAACAATGCGATCGTGAAAATGATGGCGATGACGCCCTTGATCGTCGTCCATACGGCCAGCGCCAGCCAGATGCCCGGGTGAAGCATGTCATCTCTTGCAGCCGGATTGCGCGTCTTCACGTGCAGTCAGCCATCCCCGCCGGAGCGGAATCTCACACGGCATTCGCAAGCGCGGCTTCGAGTTGCTCGATGCTTACCGTCTCGAACAACTCGGCCTTCCCGATGCGCGTCATCAACGGCAGCCGCAATGTCTCGCGGGCGATCTTCTTGTCGCGCCGCAACGCCGCCGTCGCCACCTTCGTATCAACTGCGGATGTGTCGGCACTCAATCCCGCAGCAGCCAGCAGCGCCACCAACCGCTCCAGGTCACCCTCACCGCAGATGCCCAACTCGACGGCGAGGCGCGTTTCCGCCACCATCCCGATGGCGACAGCTTCGCCGTGGTGTATCGCCCAATGTGCGCCCGCTTCCACCGCATGACCGACAGTGTGCCCGAGGTTGAGCAGACCCCGAACGCCGGTGTCACGCGGGTCCTGAATCACGATGTCCACCTTTATCTGACAGTTGCGGGTGAGCAGGTGTTGCAGGGCTTCCGGATCGCGCGCGTATATGCGCTCCATATTTTCTTCGATGAAGCCGAACAACTCCTCGTCGGCAATGGCCGCGTGCTTGATGACCTCGGCCATACCCGAGCGCAGATACCTGTCCGGAAGCGTCCCGAGAACGGACGTGTCAATGAACACCGCGTCGGGCTGGTGGAAGGCCCCGATGAGGTTCTTTCCCTCAGGAAGGTCCACCGCAACCTTGCCACCGACGCCGGCATCCGCTTGCGCCAGGAGTGTCGTGGGGAGTTGG
Organism: Armatimonadota bacterium; assembly: GCA_030612305.1. GTDB lineage: Bacteria > Armatimonadota > Zipacnadia > Zipacnadales > UBA11051 > UBA11051. Next base: position 2,753 of record JAUWOG010000211.1, read on the forward strand.
ACGAAGGCGATGCCGCGCAGATAGATGGCGGCCACGAATCCGGCCAGATCCCCGATGACGCCTCCGCCCAGAGCAAAGATGACTGCCCCGCGATCGAAACCGCTTTGGGCCAGACGCCGGCACAGGTCACCCGCCACGGCAAGGTCTTTCGCCGCCTCGCCATCGGCGACGACGAACATCTCGAGATCCCATCCGCCCGAACAGAGGCTCTCGCGGACGGTGGCGGCGTGGAGTTGCGCGATGTTGTCGGAGGTGATGAGTGCTGCGCGGCTGCCGGGGGGTGCTGGGTACAGCTCGCCAAGTCGCTGGTGGATTGAGCCGCCGATGCTTATGTCATAGGCGTCAGGGCCGAGCGGGACATGGACCTTGCTCAGAGAGTTCAAAGCACTCGCGCCTTCTCATGCGGCGGGCGTCTTCAGGATACTAACAAACGGCACCGGTGCGGAGTGCCGTTTGTGTGCTGCCACTGATATGACATCGCCTCTACTGTGCCGGCACGTCCCTGACGATCCTCGGCGTCACGAATATCAGCAGTTCGGAGTTCGAGGTCCGAGCGTGCTTGGACTCAAACAACTTCCCGACGATAGGCAGCCTGTGCAGAAGCGGCGTCTTCCGATATGAGAAGCTGACGTCCTTGCGGATCAGGCCACCCATCACGATCGTATCCCCGTCAGGGACAGTGACCTGCGTGCTGACGAACTGAGTGGTGATAATCGGTATCGCCTCACCGTTGGGGCCGATGACTTCACCGACATTGTCCTGCAACTCCGGCTCGAGGAACACGGTAACGCTGTCATCGGCGTTGATGCGAGGCATGACATACAGCGAGTTCTCGACATCGGTGTACTCCACATCCACCTCCGAGCTGATGCGCTGCCCGAACTGGTTGTACTCGGTCGTCGCGACGAAGTACGGGATTGTGGTGTAGAAGTTGACTTCGGCATAACTGTTGTTCGGACAAATGACGTGCGGCTCATTGACGACAGTGGCACGGCCGCTCGCCTCCAGCGCCGCCAGCATCCCCGAGAAGCGACCACGCGAGTACCTGATCACGCTGTTGATGGCTTCTGCGGGCGCGAACCCGAGGTTCCAGAATTCCAGCGCCCCGTTCGCGATGGACCAGTCTATCCCCAGAGCATTCTGCGCCGTCGTCTGCACGTCAACGAACTTCGCCGCGATCTCGACCTGCCTCGTGCGCACGTCGAGCTGCTCGATGAGCTCTGTGAACTGGTCTATCTCGGCCTGAGTCCCACGCACGAGCAAGGCATTGAGTGGGAGGTAAGCCGTCGGCGGGTCCATCTCGCCCGGCAGCATCGTGTCAAGGCCGCCGCCGCTGCTGCTGCCGGTCGTGCCCCGACTCCTGTCACTACTGCTGCTGCTTCTAGTGCTCCTGCCACTGCCACCGCGCCCGCCGCCCAGCTCGTCCTGTCCCCAAGCGGCAGAGGAACTGCCACCGAAGATGTCGGGCCCGACGTACTTGTCACTCCCCCGCGCCTTCCACCTCTGGAAATCCGACGGCCGAAAGGGCCTCACGCTACTCATTTGCTGCGTTCCGCCATCGGTGCCGCCGAACGCGATCGCTAACTGCCTCGCGTCCGCGAAATCCAGGGGAATCATCTTAATGACTATCTTCGGCTCGCCGCCAGTACCCGGTATAACGATAGTGGATGCTTCCAGAGGCCGCATGGCCGGCGATGCGGGCAGCGCGGCCGGCCCCGCCGGAGTCGGCCCAGGCAGAGTCGGGCTCGGACCGGTCACCGTCGGCTGCACGTATGGCCGAGTGTCCGTGCCCCGAGGCGTCACAGGGCTCGTCCCGGCAAGCGGCTCAACGGTCACTACGTACACGTTGCCTTGCCGCTCCCAGTGGTAGCCCCGCGTCATCGTGATGAGTCGCAGAGCGTCCTCTACGGTAACATCCCGCAGCGTGACCGCCTCCACGCGCCCCGTCACGTTCTCCCCGATGACGATATTCACTCCGGCGGCCTTGGCTAGCATCCGCAGCACCGAGTCAATAGCGCCATCCTTCACATCAATGTTAATGAGGCGCTGATCGGGCGGGATGTCGCTGTCCACGTCGCCGAGCGCAGGCTGCATGACGCCCATGCTCAACGCCAGTACCGCAACCATTGCGAGCACCGTCGTGATCCATTGCTGCCTACTGCATTGCTGCCGTGTTTTCGGACTCCGCATAACTACCCTCCCGGGGCCGCCGACCCCACATCCCCATCCCCGGCGGCCCATATAGCTTGCTGCATCGTAGTGCTGTATCAAGGCCGATACGCCGGTTATCGTCTTGCCGCGAGTATGATGCCCTGTACTCGATGCCGTGATCCCGCCACGCTCAGTAGCGGCTGCTGCTGCTGCTGCCACGGCTGCTGCTGCTGCCACGGCTGCTGCTGCTGCCACGACTGCTGCTGCTGCTGCCACGGCTACTGCTGCTGCCACCATAGC
>JAUWOG010000757.1 GCA_030612305.1 Armatimonadota bacterium
CATGTTCCTGTTCGCCGGCCTGCGCCGCCAAGAGCTCATCAATGTGCATGTGCCAGATGTCAACTGGGAGGACGGGATCATCCGGGTCCGGCACGGCAAAGGTGGGAGAATGCGCGTCATCCCGATGGTCAGAGAGCTGCAGGAGTTCCTCGAGGCGTGGTTGACGGAGCGCCCTCAATGCCATCACGACTTCCTGTTCACCAACCGCGAGAAGCAGCCTCTGGGCAGACACGCCGTAGCAGTGACCTTCAAGCGGGCCAAGCGCATGGCGGGGATAGACCGACCAGAGGTAACCGTCCACACACTCCGCCATAGCTTTGCGTGCGCGCTATTGCGGGGTGGGGCCAGCGTGGTGGCCATTCAGAGGCTGATGGGGCACGCCAGTCTGGACACGACATCGGTCTATCTGCACGTCACCGGGGTGGAACTGGCAGAGGCGGTGCGAGCGCACAGTCTATGCGGAGCGAAGTAGCGCCTACTGCGTGGGGAGGTAGTGTCAGCCGCGCTGGGGAGGCCGCCTTCGGCCCGAACGTCAGGTGACAAGAGAAGCCGAGTTCTAGTCACGGTGCTTGGCGGCCTGTGCACAGAAGTCCTTAACGCTATGAGCACACTTTGCCGGTGGCTATCCTCCGCTCTGGCGCATGCTGGCCCGCCGTCTCATGGTTCCTGCGCCGACACTGGTTCGCCGGTCTGACCCAGAAGTCCTTCTCGCCCGACCTTGGCGATAGGCCGAGTTACCAACTCACAATCGCCAGAAATCGGCCTGCATCAGGCCTTCTGGTGAGCCGATAATCTTGGCTACAGTAATCACTTCCGCCGCGCATACGACCTCGCGCGCGAACCCATTCCCCTTCTCCAGTCCGCCCCCCTCCCTCTCCTCGAATCAGCCATGAAGGTCTCACCCGCTGCTCCCGCGAAATCAATGGGCGCACTTGACCGCCTGTGCTCAGACTACGACCTAGGGGCACACACCATCGACGCTGTTGGCAGCCATCTATACCAACTCTTAGCTGCCGAAACCCAGGCCTGGCGCGAGGCCGGGTATCCTTGCGAGAAGTGGCCGGTCATCGGCGAGATACTGGACTGGCAGACCGATCCAGAGACCGGAGCCCTTCGCTATCTGCGCACGCCGCAACTGCGGACCCCGGAGGTCTACTGGTACCTGCCGGCTGTCACGGGGACGCCGCACGTCTTTGACCTGTGCCGCGATCTCTACCGTAAGCCATCGGAGCTGCTTGAGGTCCTGTAGCGCTTATCCTAGATCAGGAAGTACGGACCAATGCAGGTCTCCAGCGGAACCCTGATTGTGACATCGGGGCTCGTCTTCTTTGGGGTGCTCCTTTGGATAGGGGCCGTCGCAGCCTTCTGGCAGGACTGGCATAGTCAGAAGCGCCTGAAGGCAACCGACGCCACGGACCTGCCCGAACTCAACCTGAAGGAGCTGACCGTTGCCCAAGCCTACGAGGTGCTGGCCGGTTTCCACCACTACGAGGGCACCCTGTACTGGCAGCGCCAAGCCGTGGCAATAACCCTCGCAACGGGCCTGCTCGCAGCCTATGCGGCAGTACCACTGAACCCACAGATGC
>JAUWOG010000345.1 GCA_030612305.1 Armatimonadota bacterium
GCTGCTCTGGGACAAGCCGCACAAGTACTACGGGACCTGCATGTTGCACGGCGACCGGATCATCACCCAGGCAATCTCCCTCGGCACCGTGTGTAATGCTTATGACCTGCTCACAGGCGAGCAATTGATGCGCACGAATCCCATTACCGGCGTCGAAGCGCCGTGGGACTTCGCCCGCACCTACTGCTGCAACACCGTCGTCGCCGGCAAGCACCTCATCACCTTCCGCTCCGGTGCCGCCGGCTATTTCGATCTGACCGGTGACGGCGGGACCGGCAACCTCGGGGGCTTCAAATCAGGCTGCAGCTCCAATCTCATCATCGCCAACGGTGTCCTCAACTCGCCCGACTACACACGCACCTGCACTTGCAGCTATCAGAACCAGACCTCGCTCGCCTTCGTCCACGTGCCCGATGTCGAGATGTGGACCTTCAACATCTTCAAGCTCGGGGACGGGCGCATCAAGAATGTGGGCGTCAACCTCGGCGCGCCCGGTGACCGCCGCGGACCCGACGGCCTCATCTGGCTGGACTATCCCAGCGTCGGCGGCCCGTCGCCCGATGTCGCGATCGCTATCGCCCCGCAGACGCCGCAATGGTTCCGCAGGCATTCCTCGAGGCTTGACGGCGAGGGGTTGCATTGGGTCGCGGCTTCCGGCGCAAGAGGGCTCCGCTCCCTGACCATCACGCTCGGCAAGGACACGGACGAGACCTACGCCTACGATGTCGCTCTCTACTTCGCCGAACCGGACGACATCGGCCCTGGTGTTCGGGTCTTTGACGTCGCCCTCCAGGGCGAAAACGTCCTCAGGGACTTCGACATCGTGAAGGAGGCGGGCGGCGGCAACCGCGCCATCGTCAGGGAGTTCTCCGGCATCAGTGTGAAGGACGAGCTGAAGGTGACGCTCCGCCCCTCCGCATCCGCGGAAGAGCGCGCCCCGGTTCTCTGCGGCGTCGCACTCCGGGCCCGGGACTGAGCCCGCTTGCCTCTGCCTCCCGGTCAACCCAATGTGACCTTGAGCGTCTCCCCGGCCTGAATGGTGACTGGTTCATCGAAGCGGCAACGGACGCCGCCCTTCGCCCTGGTCACTTGCCCCGCTACTTTTCTCCGTCCGACGCTGGCGGAGACCTCCTGGTCGGCGGCGACTGCTGCGGTCACCTCTGCAAGGTCCAGGTGGCCGTACTCCATCCTTATGGAGAGCGCGGATTTGCCTCGGCTGAGTTCCTGGCTGTAGGTGCCCCAGCCTGAAGCGACGGAGAAGAAGCAGGTGAAGTCCTTCTCGTTGAGGCGCGGCGCGAAGCCGATTCGCCGCTCCGGAGCGGAGTAGGAGAAGCCGCTCAGCGCCAGCAGAACGCTGTAGCTGGCCATTGAACGGGTGTAGTGGTGACCGCACTCGAACTCATCCCAGGGATTGCGGCGCTCGCCTGTGTGCCGGTCGCGAACTCCCTTGACGATGGCCAGGCCTTCCTCGATGAAGCCCTCATAGATGAGGTGGCTGGCAAGCTCATACTCGACCCCACACCAGACTTCATCGGCGAACCAGAAGGCATATCCGGGCCTTTGTCCCTGCGGCCAGGTCGCGATGATCAGCCCGGCCTCCTCATTGATGGCATAGACGCGCAGGGAGCAGAAATGGTCGGTCATGTCCGGCTTCCAGTTGTAGTTGAACACCGACTCGAGCGTCTTGCGGACATGCCCGCGCTTGTACAGATACCCCAGGTCCAGCATCTTCGCATACCACTGCCCGATGAGCTGGTCGGAGAGGCAGCCTTTGCCGAACTGCCATTTCGGCCAGCTCTTGAACTTGTCGTCCTTCCCGTATGCCTCCGCGAACTTGCGCAGCTTCGCCGGCCATGGCTCATGGGCTTTCGGATTCACAATCTGTTCATAGTACTGGCCGTTGAACAGGTGTTCATCAGACCACGCCGAGCCGCTCTCGACAAGCCCGCCGTACTCCGCGGCCTTCTCATCATCGCCCAGGTACGTCGCGATCTTCTCGGCGGCCCGCAGCGCGCCCAGGTACAGACTCCCCATCATCGTATTCGGCCCATAGAACTCGTTGTCAGCCGTATTGTGCTGCAGCCCCTCCATGACGCCGTCCTTGTCCGCGTCCCAGTACTTCCAGGCAAATTCCAGAGCCCTCTGCGCCTGCGGCCAGGTGTCCCTCAGCCACTCGTCATCACCGCAGATTTGCCACTCCCGGTACACCTGCATGACCGTCCCCATTTGCCCATCGGCCGCCGGGTGGAAATCCATCGGATGAAGGTCGGTGCCGGGCTTCGTCCCCAGCGGCAATGGCATCCGGAAGCATACAGAGCCGTCCTTCCGCATCGAGTTGTTCCAGTCCGCCTCCCGCATGGACCGCTGCAGCGCCGGAAACAGATACGGAAGGGCCTGCGCGTAGTTCCATACATGCGTACACGACCCCTCACAGGATCCGGCGGTGTCGCTGCAACCTTCGAAGGCATAGAAGGTTCCGTCCTCGAGGCGCAGGCACGTGTTCGTCTTCAGGATCGAGATCTGGCTGCTCACCGCATCGAGTACATGCGTCGGCAATGTCGAGGCAAACAGCGCATCATGGAATCTCTGTGTCTCCTCATGCAGGCGGTCGGAGTTCTTGGCCACATACGCCGCCACATCCCACGCATCCTTCCACACCGTCGCATACCAGTTCTTCCAGATCGCACCGGTCTCGCAGCCCTCGCACTTCTTCCAATGCTCGAAGTTCGGAAAATGCCAGGAGATGATGAACGGGATCGTCACTGTCTCGCCGGGCTTCAGAACCATGTCAACACCGAGCGTGCCGGTATCGCTGTTGCCACGGTTCTTTGGCGGCCACTTGTCATCCCAGGCCATTGCTTCCCAGAACTTCAGGATGCCTTCATTGTGCGCTTCATCGCGCCATCGCGCCCAGACCCACGCCCCCTCCGCCGGCGTCGAGAGAGCCATCGTCCCGAAGCGCGGATGCTCCTCATCGAACTCCTCCGTGGACAAGGCCAGCCCGGTCAGCCCGCGCCCGGTCCTGACCTTGTTCACGCGGCCCGCTGCGTCCCCGATGATGTTCGTCATATTGCCCATCACCGACACCTTCAGCCGCCGCTGCGTCTTGTTCCTCAGCTTATACATCAGCACCGCAACCGGAATGCCGGAATCCTTTTCATTCAGCGGGATATACGGATTGAAGGCGACCAACTCGGCCTCAACGGGGAAGTCGGCGTCCTTCAGCGTCACTTCGGCGAACGGGTACTCGCCCTTGAACGCCACTTCCCGAAAGTGGGGGAGCCCCTGACCGCCGGCATGTCCAGCCGAATGACCGCCGGCGCAATACGAGCCACCTGCCGGGCCTTGCAGCGTCTTCACCTGCGGCGGCTTGCGCCCCTCCTGCACGCGCACGCAGAAGAAAGCCTGCGACATCGTGCGACCTTTCGCCGGGCGGTTCATGATCTCCCAATCCCGCAATTGGCCCCAGCCGCCGAGACTCACCGTCCCCGTCCCGATGCCACCCAGCGGGAACGCGATCTCATCCAGGTTCCGGCCCGTGTGCGTCGCCTGTGGTCCTTCGGCCAGAAGCTCCTTGCGCGAATAGGGGCTCTCCTTCATAGGCATGACGATTCCTCCCTGTTAGTTCTGGGTACCTGCCTCCATGGACAACATCCATCCGCCCGACAACCCACTCCACCATGCTCCTTCGCCACACAAACGCTGCGCCCTTCAAGGAGGCGATAAACGCAGCGCGTCGAAACGATACGGAGAACACCATCATGCGAGGAGGCTATGATACCGATGCAGACGCCCGATGGTCTCACCACCAACATGCCGGATGTACACGAGCACATCTTTGGAGACGACCGGCCCTTTGCGCAGTGCCACGCCTCGACGCTCGTCGAGTTGCCTGGCGGCAGGACCCTCGCCGCGTGGTTCGGTGGCACGGAAGAGAAGCAGCCCGATGTCGCTGTCTGGGGCGCGATGCGCGTTGAGGGGCGCTGGTCACAGCCGCGTGTTCTCACCAAGGTCCGCAACAGCCCTCATTGGAATCCGGCGCTCTTCCTTGCACCGGACGGCCGCGGGCATCGGTGCTTCACGGGCGGGGACCGCATCCCGATCTGGGACCCCTGGCGCATCGGCTCCGAGGACGAGGGCGAAACCTGGACGGAGCCGCGAGAGCTGGTGCCGGGCGACCGTGGCGGCCGCGGT
>JAUWOG010000337.1 GCA_030612305.1 Armatimonadota bacterium
GTTTGCCGACGTACTGAATGGCCCCGTCGTGGACCCCACAGAGTGACTGGGCCAGCCTGGCATTGTACGCGCGGGGCGCGTACAATGCGGCGACAGGCCCCTCCATTACGACCAACGGAGTCGGGCTGGAAGGCGCCCCTCCATTACGACCAACGGAGTCGGGCTGGAAGCCCGACCTACGCGTTGGTGAGTGGAGCTACTCGACGACGCGGAAGTATGCGTAGCCGATAGTGCCGGAGGCCAGCTCGCTCACCGCCACCTGCCATATCCCCGGCGCATCATTCGGCGCAATATCCAGATTGAGCCGCAGCTTGCCGTCCACCGCTCCGTAGTAGCCGCTGAACTCGGCGGTCTGTCCGTCGGCGTCGCGTATCTGCACATCCACCGGCACTACGGCGTCAATCGCCTTGCCGGATTCATCCACGACTGCGACGCTCACGGCGATATTCGCCTTCCGCTTCACCGTCTCGGGAGCGGTGACTTGTACCCCGTCTATCGCCCGCTCCGTGACCATGAACACGCGGCCCTGGCACGGGCCGAAGGGCCACGGGATGGCAACGTGGTCATTGGCATTCTGGGTGCGCACTTCTCTGTGCCCGACCAGGTCATAGACATAGCCACCCGGGCGGTTGACATATACCGTGGCATCCAGCGGCAGACCCCGCTCCATCACGAGGCCGTGCTGCCCCACATAGTCGCCGAACTCGCGCAGGTCATTGACCGCAAACACGTAATCGGTGCTCCCGTACCGCCGCACCCGCGTGATGATATTGCATTCGGACGAGCCGACATAGCGCTTGTAGTGCGCATCAAGCTCTTTACGCAACTCTCCCGCCTGCTCGACGTTCATGTTCTTCGCCACGTCCGCTTCCTTGGGCCGTGTATGGCTTTCCAGCAGGATGTCGGGCTTTATCGCCGGACACAGATTCTCATCACCGACGACTATCCCGCCGCGGTCCTGGAACTCCTGCACTGCCTTGGCCACGCTCGCAGTCAGCACGTCGCAATCGGCCATGACCAGCACCTTGTACTGTCCCAGCCCGTCTCGCAGTATCGTCTCGTCATAGACGATCTGCGGCTGCAACTGCGCGTAGTGCAGGACCAGGTACGCATCTCCGGCCCAGCCGCCGTTCCAGCCATAGGTGCCCCGTCCCGCGAACATCTGCGAGCTGAAGCTCTCCAGGAACGCCACATCCGTCTGCCGGTCGGGTACCTGCATGAGCGCCGGCCCCAGCGGCTGAAGCACCGTCTCAACGAGACGTTTCAGTTCCTTGTGCGTGCCCGGATGCGTGTATCTGTAGCCTGCGTGCGTCCCCGTATAGACCAGCGATTGCCAGCCGTGGTACATGATGCCCTGGATCTGGCGGGCCATCTTCGTCCAGAACGCCTCACGCAACTGCATCGGCGCTATCGTGATGAACGCGGCGTCGGGGATTTCCTTCTCCCACCGCGCGCGGTACTTGCCTTCCTCCGCCTTCCCGCTCGCCGTCGTCCCAGGGTCATGGTCATCAAACGTCGCATCCTCCACTTGCGCCTCGGTACCCGGCATCGGTGCGGTCTGGCCCCGATACCAGATTACCTGCGTCATCTTCATGACCTGCTGGCCCTCGTGGCCCCCTGCGGCCATTGCGAAGAGCTCCTCCGTGCACAGGCCGATGCGGATCGGGTCAGGATACGAGTATGTCCAGTGCGACAGGAAATCCACTTCACCGCCGCTGCCCCACCTGCTCGCCACGCGGCAGGCCGGATCATGGAAGGTCCAGAATTCCTCGCGCCCACACGTCTTCAGACCCCGGTCCAGTTGCGTATGCAGCTCATTCCACCCGTCACCAGGCCCCCAGAACCATTTGTAGTAGGCCAGGATCGGGTCATCGTCGGCAATCACCCGGTCCGGCGGAAAATCCTTCAGATTCCCGTAGCGCACCCCTCGGGAAGTGCTGATCTCCGCCGGTATGTCAAGCCCGGAGTGCTTCCGGAACGCCTGCTTGTCCATGTCCGAGAACGAGGGCTTCGTCGCTCCCCGCACTTCGGTATGGATCATCGCCCCCTCAAACGCCGGGAACTCACCATACGTCTGTGCCACCGACGCGCCGACGTTGTAGCAGAACTTCTGCACCTCCGGGTACAGCCCGTTGACCGAGATGTGATCCCCCTCGTACGGTTTCCCGTCACGGTCCGTCTGGCGAACTTCCTCTTTGCTTGCGGCCCATCTCCCGGGCGAGAGCCCCTCCATTATATGCAGGTCATTGACCAGTGCATCATCCAGCATCTCATACGCCTCGGCGACCCGGTCATCACTCCATGCCTGCACCGGCTCACCGGCCTCCCATATCTTTCCGAAGTCAGCGCCGAGACCGAGACAATGCGTGAAGCCGATGTCCTTGAGCCGGTCCATCTCCTTGACCACATTACTGACGCCGCCTACGCCCCACATGACCACCGGCATCCGATGGGGCAGAGGCCTGGGAACTATGTTTATGTCGAAGCTCTGCCGGCTGATGAGCGGCTCATCACCCGGTACTTCAAGCTGAGCAACTAGCTTGCCTTGCCCGGGCTTTATCGAAGTATCCAGCATGTACTTGACTGTCGCGCTGCCTCCTCCCGCGATCTCAGGAAGCTCGAACCGCTGGTACGGCCCATAATCCAGGCTTATCTTCACCACCGCGCCGTTCAGTTTCTCCCTCTGCAGGTTCGTCACCTCAAACTGCACCAGCGCGTCCTTCTCCATCCGCAGGAATGCTCTCCGGCGCGATGCCACCTCCATTTTGACACTGCGGAACTCGAGCGCTCCGCTGCATATCCGCACCTGGTCAATGTAGCCGGGAAAGCCGTGGTGGTAGCTCCCTACCCGGTCCCCGATGGTCAGATGATGCGTGCCCGGTACGATGGCACCACGACCTGACACTTCGAGCCGCCCCAGGGGCAAACCATCCCGAAAGAACTGCACCGTGCCTGCGCCGTCATAGGTGACCGCGACGTGGTGCCAGACATCCGCCTCATACACCGCCGGGTCGGACGTAAAGCTCTCCGAGTCAGAGCCGAAGCCCAGCAGGAGTCGCAAGCTCCGCTTGTCGGCCTTGTCCGCCGGGCTGAGCGTCAACTGGTAATCCGTATCGGCCACATATTTCTTATCTATCAGGAATGCGTCCGGATAGCCCTCCAGGTCCGCCTTCGGCTTGATCCACATCTCGATCGTGAAAGCCCCCTTCGGCGTCAGTTTCCGGTCGTTCTTCACCTCCACCCCGTGCTTCTCATCTACATCCGGCCAGCCCCGGAATGACTCCAGACACGAACCGAACTGCCCCTGCTCATTGAACTTCGCGCCCTTGAGTTCCAGCGTGTGACCGTGCCCGCTGCCGTCCTCGGTTTCCTTGCTGGGCATGAACTGCCACAGCGCAATCACATGGCTTCCCGTCGCGTCATCCCCTGTGTACGCACTCTCAAACGGCTGCGTCAGATTCCCCTCCGCATCCTGTGCCAATGCACACGCACACAGAACTCCAAGCGCAATCATCGCCATCGGTATCAGTGTCATCTTGCTCATCTGACCCACCTTTCCGCAGTCCTGTCGTCACCGCCGATTCCTGCGACTACTTGAGCTCCTTCATCTTCAGCACAATGATACTCACCGGCTTATAGATCCCGCCGGCCATCGCGGTATTGAGCACTCGCACGGTTATCTGGTTCTCCGCCCCCCACTTCAGCCTGTCGGAGACATCAAGGCGGAACGGCGTCTGCCACCCGCCGGGGCCGATGTCATGTATCCCGGCATATTCCCCGTTTATCCACAGCCAGGTGCTCTCATCCACTGCGCCGAAGTGCATCACGGCTTTCTGCCCGCCGGGGTTCGCCGGCAGCTTGATACTCCGCCGGTACCAGCCCACACCCTCATACTCATAGCCGTAGTCCTGCCAGAACTTATCAATCCCGATGTCGCCCCACGAGCTGTCGTCCAGACCTGCCTCGTACCACTTCTCGCCCTTGCCCACATCCTTCGGATCGGTCTTGAATTTCCAGCCGGCCGCAGGCAGCGGTACCTCCTTGACCACATCGAAGTATGCGTTGATGGCGCTCACGGCCATCGCCCGCACGCGTGGGTCCTCATCCGCACCGGCTGCGACGAGCAGGTCGAGGGCTTCCTGTGTCGGCGGACGGATCCACGCCAGAGCGCCGATGGCCGCCTGACGCCCCAGCGGGTGCTCATCCTTCACCGCCGTGGCGATATGCGTCCCTGCCGCGGG
>JAUWOG010000603.1 GCA_030612305.1 Armatimonadota bacterium
GCCGCGGACTTCATGGGCACGAACCAGTGGAAGTGGGACTACCTGTACGATGACGGCATCATAGATTTCAACAGCGATGGGGGCACGGCGCTGTGGCGGCGGAGTGATGAGTTGAAGCTCTATGACTACATGCCGCCGGCATACCACGGGACGCCGCAGACATCCATCTCTCATGGGTTGCGTCTTTTCGCTGAGTCGCGGGGTTACAATGTACTGGAGAACTTCACGCAGAATGTTGACTGCCTCGTGGCAGACGGCTTCTCGTTCGCCGACTACATGGGCGAGATAGACAGCGGGAATCCGGTGATGCTGCAGGTGCGCGGTCACAGCATGGTCGGGGTCGGCTATGATGAGACGAGCAATGCGGTCTATCTGCATGATACGTGGGGGAACTACGTCGGCTCGATGACGTGGGAGTCGGGCGCATCATACTCGGAGCGGGAGTTCCGAGCCGTGACAGTGATACACCTGGAGCCGCAGGGAATACCCGAGCCGACGACACTGGCGCTGATGCTGATTGGACTGCCTGTGGGTGTGATGAGATTGAGGCGGCGGAAGGCGAGCTGAAGGTCGCGACAGGTCGGTTCCGTGGAATTGAGATGAGCGCCCGCGCATGATGCGTGGGCGTTTTGCATTGGGGCAAGGAGAGGGTTGCGCAGAGCTGCGCAGGTCATGGCGCGTGTGGTGGCGAAGTCTCAGGCGTAGTGCAAGCGGAACTGGTGAAAGGGGCTGAGAATAATGCGCGCGGTGCGTCTCTGCTGCTGGGTTGTCGTGGTCACAATCGTGGGTACGGCCGGCTCATCCGCCGGCCCGAGAGTCGGGCGGCTCGATATCCTCGCCGACGTTCACGGGTACACGAGCGGAGGGCGGACACTGGTACCGATGCGCGGCATCGCGGAATGGCTGGGGGCGAATGTCGAGTATCACAAGCCGCGTATTACCATCACTCTCGGGCAGACGGTCATCGGTCTGATAGTGGGCTCGGAATTCGCGACGGTGAACGGGAATCCCGTGCAGCTTTCGGCACCGGCAAGGGTCTATGGGGGCACCACGTGTGTGCCGCTGCGGTTCGTGGGCGAGGCGCTGGGCCTGAAGGTGTCATATCACTCGCAGGGGGCGCCGGAGATGGATAATACGGACGGGATTCCGGTGGTCGTGCTGGAGGGCCACGGGAAGACGGGTCGGGTGCTGATACACGAGGAGCCGCCGGATGTGGTGAGGAAGGTGATGGCGGATCTGTCGAACTCGATCCAGTCGAACCGGGGCGCGCCCGAGTCGCTGAGCGTCTATCGGCTGGGGGAATTCGGCAATGACTGGATTCTGCGGGTGACGAAGATACATAAGGGGTACTTCTTCTCGACGCATGTGGCAAGCTGGAACGAGGATGCGGACATCGGGGCGACGGGGTTCTGGTCGAATGCGGCGGCGGTGTATGGCATTCGCGGCGGAGCTACGGCCTCGGAAGGCAAATGGGTGCAGATGATGGGGTTCCAGGATTGTCCGTCATATAAGGCCTGGGCGAACGCGAGGATCCCGGTGAGCGTAGCGAGGGAGTTGGGCGTGTGTCTGGAGGATTACTGAAAAGGCGTCCGGCTGGAAGCTGAGAATGGTGAACGCTACGCGTTCCCACATTCTCACCTGACCTGCGTGAGGCGCAGGGCAGGCTGACCCATGCCTTTGGCGTGGGTGCCCACGCGTTTCGTTGATTACTCGGGCGAGGGTAGTGAGGAGCCGAGTGAGGGAGCTGATTGATGGTGGCACGGCCGCGGAGTATGAGTAGGGCTTCTGCCCGCCGCCTGAGGCGGAGTGCGGAGGCCGACGGCGGCGCGAAACTGTCAGCGCTGGTCGGAGTGGCACTGGTGGCAGTGGCGCTGCTGTTGACGACGGGGCTGTGTGTGGGCGCGCCGATTCATGAGGCGGCTGAGGCGGGGGAGGTGGCAAAGGTCGCGGAGTTGGTCGAGGCCGGAGCCGATATCAACACAAGGGATATACATGGGCGGACGGCGCTGCATATCGCGGCCGTCAACTGCAACCTTGCGCTGGCGCGGCTGGCGCTGGAGAAGCAGGCCAATATCAACGCCCCGGACCTGGGGGGCAATACGCCGCTGCATCTCGCGCTCTGTGGGGCGTGTGCGGAGATAGCCGAGTTGCTCCTGGATGCGGGGGCGAGTCCCGGGACGGCGGCCACGGACGGCATGACGCCGCTGCACTGGGCGGCCGCCACCGGCAATACCGGCTTCGTCGGATCGCTGCTGGAGAAGGGAGCCGACGCGAATGCAGCAAACGGACACGGGAGGACGCCGCTGCATCTCGCCGCCAGGAACGGTATGACGGCAGCGGTAATGCTGCTGCTTGATAAGGGTGCAAAGCGCGACGCGGAGGACGAGTGGGGCAAGATACCGGCTGACCTGGCACTTGAGGGGCGGCACAAGGAGTTGGCGGAAGCGATCCTGAGCCACGGCCAACAGCCGGAGAAGGAGCCCGTGTCCGAAAAACCGCCTGTTCTGGAGAAGCCGGTACCTGTACCGGAGAAGCCGCTACCTGTGCCGGAGAAGCCGGTGCCTG
>JAUWOG010000146.1 GCA_030612305.1 Armatimonadota bacterium
GCGTACTCCCCGTTCTTTTCGTCCCGCCGCACCTCGAGTATCTTCCCGGCGTCCGACTTCTGCTTGCACTCGAGCATGAAACTCCCGTACCGCAGAAAGGTGCCGTCGGTCAGGTACGCAACGCTCAGCTGGTCATCGTGAATGCGCACAAACCCAAGCCGACCGTCGCAATGCAGCGTCTTGCCGTTGACCTGCAGGGAGACTTCCCGGCCGCCCTCGACCGGAGAGGAGACGATGTAGTCGGTTCCGGCCTGATGGGCGACCTCAAGCACCACCGGGCTTGATACGTCGTCCGGGTCCGGCGGCAGAAGTGCTTTCACCGAGTGCACGAAGCGCTTCTCCATGTAGGGCTCATGGACTGCGATGAAGGTCGAGGTCAGGTCCTCCTCGGCAGCGACGCGGCGGACGACGACGCCGGGCATCCAGTACTTGTCGAGTTCGGCATCGTTCTCGTTGGCGCGGCGGATGGAAGGCATCATCACCTGATAGACAGTAGTATCCGGCTGGCCCACGACCGTCGTGTGCAGGTGTACGTCGGAGTCATCCGCGAAGTCAAATGTCACCGACCAGTCGTCGGGGCTTTCCGCTTTCTGTAAGTCGCGGATGAAGGCATACGCGGCGCTGCGCCCCTCCGGGAATTTGCCGCGGTCGCTTTCACTGGTCGGCAGCCGGAACTCCGCGTCCGGTCCCAGTAGCGTGCCCTCCACTTTTTCCACCGCCAGGCTCAGAGTCGCGGTCTGGTCGTAGTTGGCGCTTCCCTGGAGTGTCCAGTCGTGCTGCCTGCCACCGGCGACGCGGAAGATGTCCAGCACATAGGCATCGGCGTCCGAAACGCCGACCATGACAAGCCGGCGGCGATATTCGGTCGCTACATTCGGATAGGCCACCAGTGCCTGCGCCTCTACAAGCTGGAGGTCGTCTGATATCGGGGAGTAGAGAGTAACGTTGCCGCCGACGCCGCGAGTATGTTGGTCTTGCTCATCTATCGTCACCGTATTGTGCGACGGGGTGCGCGTCGTCCACACGCGCCACGCCGAATGCGTATAACCGATGTCTGAAAGCAGCTCTCTGTCCTTCGCCCACAGAATAATGTTGAGGTTATCGGCGTGCTGGTGACCGTGACCGCCGCTGAAATGCAGGTGCGCCTGCATGGCGTTGGGCATCTCTTTGCGGGCCAGTCGGGCATGGCGCATGCCCGGCAGCAGCACGGGAACGTTCTTGTCGGTGGGTTTGCGGCTGCTCCTCCCCCAGGCGTCATGCGTCGGCACAATTCTTCGGTTGGGGAACACCAGCGCGCGCACGGAATTGATGGCTTTGTTGACAAACGGCAGGTCGCGCTCCATGTCGAGGTCGTCAAAGCGCGTGCCGTCCTCGGGCCAGGTGTAGCCGGGCGGGTCGGAATAGCCTTTGGCTACACGAAATACACTCCCCAGCCCGCCGGTAGTCATGTAATGGTAGCAGATGGAGCCCTCTTTCCACACGCCATCGAAGAAGAATTGATTGCGCAACAGGCCCAGAGCGCGGTTGATACCATCGTGTACGTAGTCAGGCTCATTGAGCACGCGGCCATAGATGATGAGACTGCGGTATGTGCCAGGCGACATGTTGCTGTAGTATTCCTTGTAGGTGCGGAGAAACTCAATCGAGGCCTGCAGCATGTCGCGCTCGATGGTCTCCTTGACGTCAATGCCCTTCTTCTCGCTCAGGCGCTCGAAGGCACCGCTTTCGTAGAGCCGGTCGTAGGCATACGCGACGTGTGACGGGGCATCGCCGTAGAACCACCGCGACCAGATCCCGCCCCAGTAGTGGTAGGGCGGCTTAGCGTCCGGCATCGGGCCGTCCTTTCCGGAGGCCCTGTCTTTCACAAAGCACCAGCCGGCATAGCGCTGCGATATGTGATACAGAAGCTGCGCGCCGGCGTCAGCGTACTTGTCTTCCCCGGTGGCAAGGTAACAGTCCGCCAGCCGCAGGGTGAGCCCGCCGACATAGCTCTTTCTGTCAAACCTCGCACGGGCGGTGAAATAGTGTGGCTCGCCACCCGGACCTTCCCAATAGCGCCACTCCACCTCTTCTCCGCGCCGATTCTTGAACTTCAGCAC
This sequence comes from Armatimonadota bacterium, assembly GCA_030612305.1. Taxonomy (GTDB): domain Bacteria; phylum Armatimonadota; class Zipacnadia; order Zipacnadales; family UBA11051; genus UBA11051. Next base: position 2,100 of record JAUWOG010000146.1, read on the forward strand.
CTTGTCCATTGGGTACTTCTCAGATGGGTACTTGTGGTCGCAGAAGCGGCAGTGGACACCATCGGGGTCCTCGATTCCGTTCCACGCTATCTGCCCGGATTGTGCGCCCTGGTCGCAATTGGGGCAGTCGCAGAAGCGAACCCCGTTGCGGTCAGGCACCAGGTCAAGGACATACTCCATCCCTCGCTCCAGCAGGGGGTCCATACTGGCCTTAAGAGAGGCCGCCGAGCCTTTGGGAACCGGCATTGCCGGGTGCTTGATCTCGGCGGATTTCAGTTCGGCCGTCATCGCCGAGCTAGCCGCCAGCAGGATCGTGACGGCAACGAGCGCACTACTCACACTGTAGCATTTGGACATCGCTTTTGCCTCCATTGGGCGCGGACGAGTGATGGACTGCTTCTGGGTTGTGTCACATGTGTTGCTTGCCTGTCGCGGGTGCCGCGTAGGTGAGGTGTCGCGTCCGAGCTCTATGCCTGGGGCGTCATAGGGGGCGACTGGACTATCTCTAGGAACGCGTGAAATGGCGGGTTTATTCGGTAACGAGGCGATGAACCGCGCGATTCCGAGAGATTTCGGGACAGGACTTCTGCCTTCTTGAGCTCTTCATCCTCGTTGACGAATACGAACTCACCTAGTTGCGTTTCGAGGCCCAGGAAGGATAGAGCGCACAAGTGGTTGATGACTTCCTGTCGTTGCTCCTCCTCGATCCCTGCCTTCGCGATAAGTGCGCCCACATCGTCTGCATTGAGGATCTCCCGTGCACCAGCAAACTCATATAGGATAGCTTCCAAGTTTGGGACGGTCGTACCGTTTTCGACCTGTATCATTTCTAGTCCGAACTGCGAATACTGTTTTTCTGCAGTCTGGATATCCTGTGGTTGCACGATGGGATGCCCTCGGTTAACAGCGACTGCAATGGCCGCATTGCAGAGGAATATTATGTCTCTGGGACGGGGAAGTACGCGTGAGACGATGTACTGCCTCGTAGCTAGAGGCCCTACGGTGGGGCAGAACACTCTCGACCACAGTTCATCTCCCGATCCTGGCTGCCCCGTCACCGCCGCGTACCGTTCTTCCATGACTTGGAGAAGGGTTTCTTTGTCCCTCCAGAGTATTCGCGAATAGGAGAGCTTGTCTTGCTCTCCCGCTATCCGTGTCACTTGAGCAAATATGTCACTTCGCAGAAAAATGGTCAGGGTTATGCGAACTGGCCTACGCCAGCGATCTGCCCGCGCAAACTCCCGCTTGATGTCATGCACTGCACTGAACAATCCAAGCAGCACCTCGGATAATACAGGAAGGTTGCCCCGTATGTCCCATGCCTTGTCCAGATTGTCTATGAGTACTGCCACGCGGCTACGCGACTCAAGTAGTTGCCCCAGGATCATTCTCAGTTCGCCCAGTGCGCCGCCGTGGAGCTTTTCTGCGATAGCGATCCGGAAGTCACCTATGCGTGTACCTGGTTCGGCTTCGAACAGATCTTCCACGGCTCCTTCCAGTCTAACAGCAAAGTCCCCCTGTGCCCAACTCTCCCTATCTATCAGGCTGAGCAGCCGACCTTCTTTAGAGGATGGGTCAGGAACGCCAGGCCGTGCTCTCAGTTCTTCCGCCAATGCGTACGCGATTTCGGAGTAGAGTAGGAACTTCCATACCCTTTGCACTAGGTACCCCTTGGCATCACGCTCCTTGTATTTCTCTACGAGTCTCACGAGTCCATCTAGTTCGTAACCCTCAGGTTTGACTACGCAGACGAGGTTTCGCCTGTTGGTCTGTAGCTCGGACGCGATCTCTAGCACCATTGCTGTTTTTCCCGTCCCCTTGCGGCCTACAAATATGGTGTGCCGCCCCTCACGAGCCTCTCGATACCCGGCAGTCTCGACGAAGTATTCATTGAGCGCTTCTATCTCGTTCTCCGCTACGTGATCGCCCAAACGGATGTCCCTCAGCAACACCCTCTGTCTTTGGACCCCTGCTTGCCTATCACGCTCATCCTTCAGTTGCTCCCAGTCCTCCTTGCGACCGTTGAGCCATTCGCGAGCTTGCTCTAAGCACTCGCCTGCGGTTCGATATTTCACCAACATGTCACAGTAGTCAATCGGAGCATCATACGAACTGTGGGCTAGCATCAAGAGGGGCTTGCCGAACCCATGTGCCAGGCCAGCCACGAGCGCATAGCGAGCATTATGAATCCGCGCCCCGCTTCTCTCTTGCTCGCAAAGGTGCATGAGGACCCCTAACGCGGAGAACACATTCTGACCGTACCACGCCAGAGCCTGCACACTTGATTCCTTTGGGTCGTCGATCACCAGTGGTATTCCCGTGTGGCGCAGTTTGCGCATTTCCTTTGTGACTTTTTTGGCGGCCTCTGTCTCGTACTGATGCTTCATGTACATGAATAGCCTTCGGTCCGAGGAACTAATCTGGGGCTCGATTTCCTTCTTGTAGATCGTGTCCTCCAGATCCCTCCACGGTTGCTCTTTGCTAAGCTTCTGGAGGATATCGCGACTGTTCTCGTATTCGGCGTGACCTATGGTAATCAGGACCTTCAACTGCTTGAATGCTCTCATGGCCTCCGCGAAAGACGGGTCCAGTGTCAACCAGATCCTCTTGTTGCGGGCGATCGCGTACCCAAGCTCAAACATCACGTTGGGGTTCACGCCGGTCACATCGGCACAGAACAAGTCGCAATTGGCAATTGCTTCGCAGATTGCGGTGAGCACGACTTTGCCGCCTACACGACATTCCTCCCAACTATGAAGCTTGACATCCGCAGGTAGCTGAGGGACGTCCTCGATTGCCTGACGGATAGCGTCTCCGACCGACTCAGGCTTCGACGGATAAGCGAAAAAACCGTTTACCATGGCGCATCTCCAGTCAAGTCAGCGTCATCTTGTGGCAATCAATCCAGTGCAAATTCCGTTTTCACAGACCTTGTTCCTTCAGTGAATAGCCGGACTTGACGAAGTTGTGAGATCAGTTGACCCCTTCGGCGTCTTCGGCCCCGCTATCGCTTTCTGTGTCCTCAGCTGTCGGCTCTGCCTCTTCCGGTTCGGGTTCCGGTAGCTCTATAGTCACGGGAGCCAGCTCCGCCTCATGGGCGGCAATCTCTCCGTCAACGATGACCGTCAGGCCGGGCTCGACGTCTTCGTATCCTTCTCCCTCCGGCCGCGTGTCATAGATGATGCTGATCTCATGGCCCCGGTAGCGCAGCCCTTCGAGCCGGAAATATGACCAGCCCGCACAGAGCGGGTCAACGACCAGCTCATTCTCCTCGACAGGCACCAGGCCGCACATGAAGCGCACGATAAGGTCATTGAAGGAGCTGTGGAAGTAGTCCGGGCATCCCCATCCCTCGCCGGTTTCGCCGTCGTAGTATTCGCGCACCAGCGGCGAGTTGCCGCCGGCGTCCTCGCACATCAAGCGCGCGAACTTGCCGACGAACGCGCACAGTATCTCCGGCGTGATGAGCTTCTGGGAGTGGTCACGGATGATATTGGCCATCGCTTCGGCGATGATGCTGTTAGTGTACGGCCAGGTCGGCCCGTTCCAGAGGCATTGCCCCCTCTTTTTCTCCTCGCCCCAGTGCTCCGGATGAGGCGAGAAGGCCGGGCACTTGCGTGACGCCGTCGCAAAAGGCCAGGGCGTAAGTAGCTCGTCTTCATCCAGCAGATACTTTATGGCGCGGTGATACTTCGGCTCATCGGGCACTGCATTGAACGCGAACGGGAAGAAGCCGTTTGCCTCCCGGCAGCGCGCGTACTCCCCGTCAGCTTCGCGAATCGAGTAGAAGTACTTGTCCTTCGGGTCCCAGAGATGCTCGCAGATGGCTTCGGCGCAGCGTGCGGCGAGGTTCTGGAACCACTCGGCATCTCTCTTCCGCCCCAGCTTGCGGTTCACGGCCGCCGCCGCGCAGAGGTTTGCGTAGAAAAACGCTGAGTAGTCGGGCCGCTCGAGTTCGGTGTAGTCGTAGTAGTCGGCGTAGTCGTGGAAGTGGGTGAAGGAGGGCGCGTGTTCCTGTGTCATGTGGTGTCCGCCCGGATTCAGTAACAGGTTCCCGTTCCGGTCGCGCATCTCGCGCAGACCCTCCACATTGGCGACGAGCGAGGCGGCCGCCTCCTCCAGCAACTCACGATCCGGATGCACCAGCAGCGCGCCCCAGAACGCAGCCGGCAGGAACTCCTCATAGCCCGGGTCGGGGGTCCCCTCACGCCCCGGCTCCAGCCCGCGAATCCGGTCCAC
>JAUWOG010000370.1 GCA_030612305.1 Armatimonadota bacterium
ACTTCGCCGATGGCCTGGCGGAGGGTGCGCGCGATGCGACGCCGGCCGGTGAAGCTCTTCTCGGTCTCTATCTTGCCGATGGCGCTCGCATAGAGCTCCGGGCCCTTGCCCAGTGGGGCCTGCATGGCACTCAGGCGGGCCAGGAGCTTGTACACCTCGCCGGCCATGTACTTGTTGGTGGTCGTGGCGAACTCTGTCGCTTCTTCGCGGCGTTGTTCGAGGGCGCGCTGAATGTGGAAGACCTTGCGCCCTTCAGCAGTCACGATGACCATCGCGGCTACGTCCAGACCGGTCACCTCAAACTGCAGATTCTCGCCGACCTTCTGCGGCCGGCTCACCTGCAAGTCCTCGTCCAACGTCATGCTGTAAGCCTGCATCCGGTCGGTGCCGCCCTTGAAGGTGACGGTGAACTTCGGGACTAACTCGCCGGTCGGCCAGCGCTCGGAGTTGTCGCGATGGTTGATGAGAAAGAGCAGCGAGAAATCCTCGTGGTCAATACGCTGCACGTCTATCTGCTCGTTGTCGCATGAAGCGCCCTGAGGGTTCCGCTCCGCCTCGACGATGAGCGTGGTGACCGGCTCGACCTCGAGGCAGAGGATGCCAAGCTCGGCGAGTTTGTAGTCATACATGCCGCGCACAGGCCAGTACATGAAGCCACGGATGCCGTGCGCGAGGCCGAGGTAAGTTTGCAGGCGCATCTGGGCGGCGGTCGGGTACTCGACGAAATATGAAGTGGACTGCCCGGTGCGGGCGAAGGCCGAATAGCTCATCGCCTGCGGGCACGTCCAGTTGAACTGCCGGTCCATGATCTTCTGATCGTGCTCCAGGTAGTCCTCGTACCAGCGATATGTATGCACGGGAGCCGGATATGTGTAGGGCGCGCAGATGTCCACAAAGGCGCTGGCGCGGCGGCGACTGGCATCATAGCCGACGACATCGGCGACCGTGGGCCGGTGGGGGTCAATACTGCGGATGATCTCGATATTGCCCAGCATGGAGAGATCGCCGCCGAAATCGTCCTGGAGGAACCATGCGATTATCGCCGGATGATCCGCGTAGCTTCTGATGTGCTCTTCGAGTTCCTTGCCGCGCTTGTGCGGCCACTCCAGCGCACTGGGCACTATCTTCAGCCCATGCTTCTCCGCCTCGTCGGCATTGCGGATGGCCCCGAACACGCCGGTGAGGTGGTACTTCTTGTACGTCTCCCACATGTCGGGGTCTACTCCCCATGGCGCGAAGAGAATGAACGGCTCGCCGTCCACGTAGAGGCGCTGATTTCTGAAGACGATGTGGTCGCCCTTGCCGTCGGCCCGCAAGCCCTTCACCTGCTCGACCAGCTCCTCGTGGGTGACGTAGGGGCTTTGGAGCGTCGCCAGTATTGGCTCGTGCCTGCCGGCAAAGGCATATCCGTCCTGCGCTGCTTGAGCAATCGGCGCGGCATCGGCACCCTCGATCTTGCCGCCGATGATCCACAGCTCCTCGGCATACGACTGTCCTGGCTTGTCCGGGAAGGGCTCGGTCCAGCGCGATACATACCAGGAGCCCTTGTAGAATACACACCGTGTCGGATCGGTCTGGCCGGGTCGCAGGAAGGCAGTGAAATGCCCGGACGGCTGGTCCCAGATGGCGAACCAGTAGCTGTCCGGGTCGGTGCGCATCCCGGCAAGGCGCGCGTCGCCGAGCTTCTCTATGCGGAGTTCGCCATCCGGCTCGATGAAGTGCGTGCCCTGTGTGCCGGAGGACTGCACCATGAAGCTGGCGGGAGGCGGGTCAGGCGGCTGCTTGGCCACGATGCGGTAGCGCACCCGCATGTACGGCTTGCCCGCGAAGATCGTTATGCTCTGCTCGACGGCATAGTAAGGCGGCTGGTCGTCGGGTCTCGCCACCCAGTCGAAGTTGACGATGAGAGTGGCCTGATCGTCGGCGGTTTCGATGCGGTACTTGCGGTTCCTGCCCAGAGAGTCCTGGAAAAGCCAGCTTGGCTCGTCTTTGCCCGGGACCTTGGATTTGCCGCAGAGGTTGATGACACCGTGCCAGCCGGGTGACATCAGTTCCTGTCCGGTGGCTTTCCAGGTGACGCGATAAAGCTCCGTGTACTTGACCTCAGCGCGGAGGAACTCGTTTTCGAGTATGTAGAGGCCCTCCTGCGTGCTGACATTCGGTGCCCCAACAGCGACGCTGCATGCCGCCGCTACGATTGTGATGAGGGAAATCCTCAAGCCAAAGCAGTTTCGGGTTCGCATTGCTGACCTCCCGGCCATGGAGTCTTCCCGCGCACGGGGATATTCGTCCCGACGTTGCACTGCTCCTCCTGCGAGTGTTGAACCCCGCAGCGTTTCAGCCGGCGGGGCTCTTGTGTGCAGCTTGGCTATGCAGCAATTGTCAGTTTGCTGCAACTTACGAATGGAACTGAGTACCTTACGCCGCCAACTGAGCTTTGACGGTCTCACGTTCTCCCCAAGGGACGGGACGCACATCGTAGTTTCGCAATGCGTCGAGCAAACGCCCTGCAATAGTGGTCTCAGCGTCATTGAGAAATGCGAACATCTGAGAATCGGGAGGCCGGGCATCACGCGTATCAAGCCACTGCAATATCAGGTTCTGGATACTGGACTTCTTCGGGACATTGATGGCCTGCACGATGCGCTCCGGATAAACGCGAGATTTGGGTATCACAAAGTGGAACACATGGTCATATCCCGTCTTCCCGGCGAACTTCACGCGCGGTGTGTAGCGGATCTCGTGCAAATCAAGCCATGAGGTAACGTCTTCGAGGAAAATGCTGGCCACCATAGGTTCAGCCAGATAGAAGAGGTCATTTACTGCCAACATCGCCTGAAGCAGATTATGCTTCCTGAGTGCGAAACTGTCAGAGGATGTCTTGACCTCCAATGCCTCGCTACTGAGATCGACGCCAAATCCATTTAGAGTGACCCTGAGAAGATCCTGCCGGTGCTTGCTGCGCAGATTACAGCCACAGAGCTTCAGATCCCGGAGAACATAGCCATCGTCAGTGAGGATGTATCCCTCCCCAGTCCTCTTCGCATAGATCTGCAGATAGTCATTATGGCGATCCAGGTAGGGCGTCGTGATCTCCACCCAATCGTCAGTGACCTGGCGAAGGTTCGTCTTGTCCTTCAACCATTCAACATACTGGTCTAAGAGAAGCTCAATCTCATTGATCATTCAAATAGCGACCTCTGCCGCACGATGCTGGGCGGCTGTGTGATATTGCAGAAGCGCATGAATGCTTGTAGCGTCTCCCAAGCATCCGCAATGTCGGGGAAATCGCTCTCGGTAACAGCCCTTGCCCACTTGTCGCCGTACCCTTCCACATAGTAGTGCAGATGTGGTGTAGGGATTTCCTGTTCGTCTGGGTTTCGGTGCGGCGATCCTGCCAAGTCTAACCGGTAAAGTACAACTACCTGGCGAGCGCGGTCTTGGTACTTGATCTTCGCTGCGTCAATGCCCCCTCGCTCAATATCCAGAAGGAACTTCTCCCGTCCGTCCGCAGACACCAGCGGTATGCACACTGACCCACCCATATCCGGGTAGGGCCACTTCTCGTCATCTGCACGGTGCTTCTCCATCGCAATTAGTGCATCGGCCTCCGCCTGTGTCAGGTTGATCTCAGCCATTTGTTGTCTCCTGGATACGCACTCACTGTGTGCACGCCACCGCGGCCCCGGAAAGTCGTGCGATACTCCGCTACACTCGCCCCAATGTCTTTTCGCCGCCAAGATGGCGATTCCTGCTGGCACAACACTGCGGCAGACCCATTACCGTGGCAGGGGTGCTTTGTACAGATGCACGGTGAGCCAGGGGAAAGCGTCCTCGAAGGCGCCGGCGGTGACTGCCACCGTGTTCCCGCCCTTGTCCTCGGGCCTGTCCTCGAAGAGTACCTCAAGCTCGCCGATGCCTTCGGGAAGGCCGCTTATCTTCGCGGTTACC
>JAUWOG010000316.1 GCA_030612305.1 Armatimonadota bacterium
ACGTACCTGCCCATCAGCCGCGTCCACACGGGCAACATCTCCCGCAGCGAGGCACCGGAGCATCAGGCCGGTGTCGTCCTCGTCAGCAACTCCCCCGAGAAGGTAACGCAGCCGGCGGTGCTGCTGCGCGAGAGCGTTGTGGATGGCCGAACGGTACGCCTGCTGTGGCACCACATAAACGTCTCCAGCACGCCTCTCTGGCTGACGGTGCGGTTCCACAACCTCGGCGACGCACCCGCCCCCGTACATATCACCCAGGACGTGGCGGGCCCCAGCAACGAGGAGATATTCGCAGGCCATTCCGCCGCAAGCCGTTTCCTCGACGACCTCTTCCGAGGCACCGGATACGTACTCACCGTGCCGGCCGGCTCGACAGCCGAACTATCTGCCGTCAAGCTGCGGCATCGCGAACTGGCCAGCGGTGTCGCCCGCTTTGCTCCACTCCAAAGCGCCAGCCTCATCATAGAGGTCGCCTGTCAGGCTGTCACCGAACCGCGCCCATTCATCTCGCGCGTTCCCGAAGCGTTGCGCAGCAGCCCTGTGACAAGTGGCCTTCAGTTCGAGGGCCGTCGCAACGTCCAACTGCGGCACAGTGTGGGCGGGAACTGGAGTTTCTACCGCCTCGGCGATGGCAGGGATGTCAACAGCCACGGCCACTTGCTGGCAGGAAGTTACGGCGTCCTCCACCATGTCAACGCGTGCGTCGAGAATCCTACGGACCGCCCGGCCATTGTCGAAGTCGCCATGCGGCCTCGCGGTGGTGTCGCGCGCGGCAGCTTCTGGATTGCCGGTAAGCTCGTCGGAACCCCCGTACTCAACAACTCATCCGAGGTAGTCATCCACAGAGCCACCGTGGCGCCGGGCAGCGACTACAGTATCCAGATCGCCACTATGCCCGAATCCGGCTCGCACTACCCGGTCATGCTGACGCTGCGCAGTTGGCAGAAGTAAGCACCCCATAAAACAGAATGAGACGCCCGAACATACGGGCGCCTCTCACAGTTCCGCTCGCCGTCCGCGAGATTCACTTTATGACAGCTACGGTTACATCGCGCACAGCCTCGTACCCACGCGCGTCCACAGCCTTCACTGTCACCGTGAACTCGTCGCCGCTCTCAGGCTCTCGCACCGTCACATCTGCAGAGAACCGCTGCTTGACCTTGAGCTCAACGGGCTTGCCGTCCACCGTAACGGTGGCGCCCCTCTCACTCTGGCCTTTGACCGTGACGATTTCACCGGCTTTCGCTGCGAACCCGCCCTCGGGGATCTCGACGTTCAGAACCGGCTCGGCAACTTCTTCGTGTTGTTTCCAGGAGAGCCGCTCCTGCTCGTCGAAACTGTCCACACGCGTCACTTGCTCGGCCAGGCTGGCGACGGAGTTGGCACCAACCTTCTCAGAGCCTGCCTTGCCGTCAACGGCCACCTGGCCCTCATAGACCGAGACTCTCGTCTCGCCATCGGGTGCGACGTGAACCGAGAATACCGTCCCACGCACGCCGGCTGTTGCGGTCGGTGTCTTGATCTCGAACTTGGACTTCTGGCTCAACACCTTGATAACTCTGATCCAGATGCTGCCGGCATCGAGCTTGAAGATGGCTGTCTCGGCACGGCTGCTGGTGTTGATATGGCATTTCATCACCGTGATGAGGGTATCCGAGCCGATCACCATGCGTGTGCCGTCCAGCCATTCAAGCTTGAGCCGGCCGTCGGCTCCGGTCTTCACCGTGTCACCGGCATACACGCGCGCCTTTCCCGCCACGGGCTGATAGGAGTCCTGGGCCCGTGGCTTCACCGCCACGTCGCCCGAGACGTCGCGCACCGCTGCCACGCGCTGCAGGATGACTACCGACTGCAGCACGAGCGTTCCGACAATCATCAGCACTGCGAAGACCAATATGATGAGTACTGCTGTTTTCCGCATGTATGATAACACCCTAGTCGTTAGTTGCAGCCCACTATGCAACAACGCCGATCCGGCCGGCGCTCGTGCCCGTCATTGCCACGGCCGCAGCACACATTTCTACCCAACTGGACTTGCCCCTACCTGCCTTCTTGCATGTCGGAGCATTCGCCAGTTATGCTGCGATCGCGGAATACATTTCTACATAACTAAATCTACCCCTGCCGGCACTGTGCTAAACTGCATAAGAGCACGGGTGAACGCAGAATATGTTTAGCCACAAGCCTTCGCCACAATTCAAGCGACACGCACGCACGCTGATTGCCTGCTGGGCGGTGCTGCTCCTGGCAGCGTATTTCTGGCCCGGCCAGACCATCCTCGACCGCATGGAACTGTACACGATAGACTGGCGATTTCGCGTCCGCGGACCGGAAACGCCGGACCCGAGAATCGCCATCGTCGCCATTGACGACCACAGCATCAGCGCACTCGGCCGGTGGCCGTGGCCTCGCAGCGTCATCGCCCGCGCCATCACCAAACTCGGCCAACTCGGGGTCGAACGCATCATCTTCGATATCTTCTTCACCGAGACCGCCAACGCTGAGCACGACAAGCAACTCGCAGACGCGACGCGCGAGTTCGGCAAGGTCTATCATGCCGGCTTCGCCAATACCCCCGAGCCCGGACAGAAACCTCTCCCGCGCTCCAAAGAAGCGTTGGCTAAGGCCTGGGACATGGTCAACTTGCAGCAGGCCCGTGGCCTGGCTGCCGCCGGCTCCCTCTACGAACCGCAAGGCCTGGTAATGCCGTTGCCGGAGCTCGCCCGGGCCGCGGAGACTGTTGGCTTCATGAACGTACTCGACAGCGGCGACGGGGTGTTCCGCGACATCCCGCCTCTGTCACAGTACGAGGGGCATATCTTCCCGGCACTCGTGCTGGCTGCTGCCTGCGAGATGATCGGTGTGCGGCCCGAAGAAGTGTATGTCACGCCGGGGCGCGAGATACGACTCGCCGACAAGAGCGTTATCCCGCTCGACTCGATTGGCCGCATGATGGTTGATTTCATCGGGGGCTCCGGCAGCTATCCCACTTTCTCCATGGCCGGCGTCCTCGAGGCAGATCCCGACTCTCTCATCAGCCGCCGGCTCGACGGCAAGACCGTATTCGTTGCCGTCATGGCCTCCGGCCTCCGGGATCTGAGGCCGTCGCCATTTGACACGATCTACAGCGGCGTCGAAACCCAGGCCAACGCTCTGGACGCGATACTCAACAACAAACAACTCCGCCGGATTTCGCCGCTCTCTACGGCGCTCATAGTCATTTGCCTGGCTCTTCTCTTCGCCCTCCTGCTCGTACGCGCAGGCACCGCTCCCCTCTGTGTCGCTGCAGCGACGGTCGCCCTCGGCTATGTCTGGGCCGGGATGCTGCTGTTTCGTCACAACGGCCTCGTCATTGACCTGCTTGTGCCCGGTCTTGCCGTCTTTGGCTTCTTCGTCGCCCTCCTGATATTGCGGCTGCTTGGTGAGGAACGGCGCAGGCGACGGGCGCAGCAAGCCCTTGGCTGGTTCGTTCCGCCGACGGTGGCGGACCGCCTTGTCACAGATGAAGCCCTCAGCACGATGAGCGGAGAGCGCCGGATCATCACCGTGCTTTTTGCCGATCTGCGTGACTTCACGTCGGCCTCCGAAGGCGTCCCACCGGAGGCCACCGTCGAACTGCTCAACCGCTACTTCGACTTCATGCACGAGGTGATATGGGATAATGAGGGCACGCTGGACAAGTACATCGGTGACGAGATCATGGCCTTCTTCAATGCTCCGATGCTGCAGGCAGACCATGCGAAGCGGGCCATCCACACTGCCCTGGCGATGCAGCGGCGCATCCACGAGCGCCGCGATGAATGGCGCTTCCTTGGCATGCCGGGCCTCGCCGCCGGTATCGGCATAAGCACCGGAGATGCCGTCATCGGCTACGTCGGTTCTCAGAGCCGGATGCAGTACACGGCCATCGGCCACCATGTCAACATCGCTTCCCGGCTCCAGGCACTCAGCAAGGAACTGGGCCAGGCGATTATCATTTCCGAATCCACTTACGCACAACTCGGCGACGATTTCGAGATCGAGCCACAGGGCGCTTACAACATCCGAGGCGTCGGAGACGAGATACAGATCTACAGCGTGCTCGGCCCCAAGGGACAACCCGACTACATCGAGCGCTTTTGCTCCCCTGCGCCCGGGAACTAGTTCCTCTTGCAGGAGTATTAACGGCCGCGGAGAATATGCTAGGACTGCGGCGGTCATGCCGGCCCCGAAGACATGGCCCTTTCGGCCGAGGAGACAGGCGTGGAATTCGCGCTTCGACACAAAATTGATGGCCAGTACAAGGTCACCGAGAAGCACTACGGCGGGATGAGTATCGTCTATATCGTTCTCGACGAGTTCTCCCAGCGCCGCTTCGCGGTCAAGACATTGAAGGAAGAGCTGCTCCTCGATCGCGCAGCCGTCAGCAGGTTCTCCCGCGAGG
>JAUWOG010000227.1 GCA_030612305.1 Armatimonadota bacterium
CGGGCAGATGTCAGGCGGGTGACTGGGTCGATTACCCGGCAAGTGTTGTAGTCGGGGGGTGCTTCGGGTTGCTTGCTGTGATGATGCTGGTGGCGATTGCGGCCGGGGCGAAGATGGTGCGCGAAACGATTGAGGAATCGAGAGTCACCTAATTGCGCTTATTGTTGATATTCCCGAGGTTCAAGTACCCGTCAGGGGACCCACCACTCGGTGTGGCGTACCTGGCTGCCTCGCTGAGGCAGGCCGGGCATGATGTGGAGATATTCGATGCCACGTTTGTCAAGCGGCCACTGGAGGCGCTGAAGAAGAGGCTGCAGGAGACGAGCTATGACCTGATCGGGATAAGCATACTGACCTCGATGCTGGCCGGCGCCGCCGAGGTAGCGAAGGTGTGCCGCGAGTACAGCGATGCGGTGGTCTGCGCCGGTGGTCCCCATGCGACAGTCGAGCCGGAGAGCACGTTGGGACTCGAAGGCATAGATGGGGTGATGGTCGGTGAGGGCGAGGAGTTGATCGTCAGGCTGGCCGAGGCCGAGGGGGATTTCAGCAAGGTGCCGCAGATGTGGTACCGGGATGGGGAGAGGATCGTCCGGGGAGAGCCGATGGAGCCGATCGCGGACCTCGATGAGTTCCCGTTTCCGGCGCGAGACCTGCTGGATATGCGGCGCTACATGGAGATATGGTATCAGCTCGATGCGGTGAAGTACGGGCTGCGGGGGACCTCCATCATCGCGTCGCGAGGTTGTCCGTTCGATTGCGCGTACTGCCAGCCGACACTACGGAGCATCTTCGGGAAACGCGTGCGGCGGCGGTCACCGGAGAATATAGTGAGTGAACTGGTGGAGATAAAGCGGGAATATGACCCGGATGGGGTGATGTGGTTGGATGATACGTTCCTGCTGGACAAGAGCTGGATGAGTGAGCTGTGCGAGGGGATAAGGGAGGCGGATCTGGGGCTGATCTGGGGCGCGAATGTCAGGGCGGATGTGGCGGATAAGGATATGCTGGCCGAGATGCAGAGAGCAGGGCTGCGGATCGTGCATGTGGGCATCGAGTCGGCGAGCCAGCGGATTCTCGATGAGGTGTATCAGAAGGGGATAACGATTCAGCAGGTGAGGCAAGCAGTCGGGGATGCGCATGAGTTGGGGCTGCAAGTGCGGGGCTATTTCATGATGGGTGCGCCGACGGAGACGGAGGAGGAATTGCGGGCGACAGTGCGGCTGGCGAATGAGCTGCCGCTGGATGATGTCACGTTCAGCATTACGACCCCGCTTCCGCATACGCACCTCTATGAGAAGACGAGGCACCTGATTGCGCGGGAGTTCTCGCAGTTTGATTACTATAAGCGCGCGGTCTATGAGGATGGGGCCGGGGTGAAGGCGCGCACACTGGACAGGATGAAGAAGGCGGCGTACCTGCAGTTCTATCTGGGCCGCAAGCGGCTGTGGCGGACGGTGCGGTCCGTGCTGGGAGTGAGCGGGATGAGGAAGATGCTGCTGAAGGTGCAGAGGTTCTGACGGCAAAGGCAACGGCAGAAGGCAAGGACGGGCGGCGGCGATGGAGGGATGATGCAGCGTCTGAGGCCGGGCGAAATGAGGGCGGTACTGCTCGTGGCGGCAGCCGTAATGGCGGTGACGCTGCTTCCGTATGTGGCCGCGCTGCGCATCGCGGCTCCCGGTGATGTGTTCGGCGGCTTCATCTGGGGCGTAGATGACGGCAATGTGTACCTGTCGTGGATAAGGCAGGCCTCCGAGGGGCACCTGCTGCTGGCGAACCAGTATGCCACGGACCCCCAGAATCCCCATTTCTTCAATGTGTTTCTGCTGATGGCGGGGCTGATCTGTCGCCTCAGCGGCCTGGCACCGATATATGTGTCTCACGGCCTGCGTATCATCGGGGGCGTGTTCATGCTGGGCGCGTTCTACTGGCTGGTGTCACTGCTGACGCGGGACCGGTATGTGCGCTGGGCGGCGCTGGGTCTGGTGGCTCTGGGTTCGGGTCTGGGCTGGGTAGTAGTGGCGCTGGAGGAGGCCGGCCTGCCTATGGGGCTGCGGCCGGTGGATGTGGGCCTCGGCTGGCAGACGCAACCGGAGGCAGTGACGTTCGTTGCGGCGCTGCTGAACCCGCTGTTCATCACCTCCATGGGGCTGATATGCCTGACGCTGGGGTACGCGCTGCGAGCTGTGGAGGAGAACCGGCTGAGGTCGGCGGCGATCGCCGGAGTACTGCTGCTGGTGCTGGGCAATATCCACTCGTACGATATCTTCGCGGTACATGTGACGCTGGGCGCGTGGTTACTATATGGTGTGGCGACCCGGCGATATGAGCTAGGGCCGGTGGCGTTCATCTATGGCGTGATATTCCTCATCGGGCTGCCCGCGCCGCTGTGGTCGTACTGGGCGGCGAACCAGGACCCGTCTTACCTGGTGACGGCGTGGACGCCGACGCTCTCAGCGGGGTGCATCAACTACGTGGTCTCGTATGGCCTGCTGGCGGTGTTTGGGGCTATCGGTGCATGGGCTGCTTTCAGGAGGCGGAGGCAGACGTTCGATGCGGAGGGTCTGGAGGAGTATGTGCCGCCGGACTTGCTGAAGTTCGCGCTCTTCTGGGTGGTGGCGAACAGCGTGGTGCTGGCGCTTCCGGTTTCTTTCCAGCGGAAGCTGATCGAGGGGTTGCATATCCCGGTGGCGATACTGGCCGGTGCGGGGATAGTATATCTGGCGCGACTGCTGACAAGGCGGGCGGCGGAAGAGGGCAGGCTGCAAACGGTCAGAGAGCGGATGGCACTGACGGTGGTGGCGGCGATAGTGCTGTGTCTGCCGAGCAATGCGCTCTTTGTGAACCAGTGCCTGGGGCATGTGAAGACGAACAATGAGCAGCTTCTGCATGTGTTGGCGCCGCCGATTTATCTGAGCGCCGACTATGCGGAGGCAGTGGGCTGGCTGGGTGCGAACGCGAGGGAGGGGGAAGTCGTGCTGAGTTCGTCGCTGATCGGGAATCACATTCCGGCGGCGGCTCCATGTACGGTGTACGTCGGGCACTGGGCAGAGACGCTGTATTTTTCGCGGAAGCTGGGTAAGGCGGCGGAGTTCTTCTCGCCGGGGACGGGAACGGAGCGGCGGCTGGATGTGTTGTGCGGGGATGTCGGGGCGAGGTATGTGGTGTATGGGCCGTATGAGCGGCTGATAGGGAATAGCACCAGGTGGGGAATTGGCTACGGCGATGGTGATGAAGGCATTGACCTGGAGGAGGCGACCGGGGGAGTGCTGAGGCGAGTGTTTGAGGCGGGCGATGTGAAGGTGTATGAGGTGGATATGTGATGTCGGGCGGCGGCAAGAGCCTCTACAACCGGGAGCTTGCGGCGCTGGGTTTCCTGGCCGCGGTCGCGCTGGTGGTTTTGTGGCCGGTGACGCTGGGAGATAAGGTGCTGCTGCCGGCGGACCTGTTGCTGCGGATGGAGCCGTTCCGTGCTCATGCGCGGGAGTATGATTTTGAGCGGGTGCAGAACCCGATCCTGGATGCGATCCAGCAGTTCTACCCGTGGCGCAAATTCGCCGGCGAGCAGGCACGGGCCGACCAGGTGCCATTATGGAATCCGTACATGTCCTGCGGGGCGCCGTTTCTGGCGAACAATCAGGCGGCTCCGTTCTATCCGGAGACATGGCTGTGGTACGTGATGTCGGCGGAGCGGGCGTTCGGCTGGGCGGCGTTTCTGTATATGGTGCTGGCGGGCGGGTTCATGTACTGGTATCTGCGCACAGTCGGCTGCCGGGCGGAGGCGGCCCTGCTGGGTGCGCTTCCGTTCATGTTGTCAGGCTTCGCCATCGCGTGGATGACGTTCCCGACGCTGCGCTCAGTGCCAGTGTGGCTGCCGCTGATGCTGGTGGGCCATGAGAAGATGGTGCGGGGGGACAGGGGGCCGTGGTGGCTGCTGGCGGGACTGGGCATCGGGATGCAGTTCCTCGTCGGGCATCTGCACATCTCGTTTTTCATGCTGCTGGTGTTCGGCGGGTATGTGGTGTTCCGGGCGGTGTGGGGACATGAAGGCCGGCGACAGTGGGGGACGGTCGGGTATGGATTGGGAGCGATAGCTCGCGGGGGTCTGATGGGTGCCGCGCAACTCACGCCCGTGCTGGAACTGGTGAGGCTGTCGAGCCGGCAGCTACATTCGTGGGAGCATATCAAGGGCTTTGGGCTGGTGCCGGCGTCGCTGCTGACGGGCCTGATGCCGGACATCTTCGGGAACCCGGTGGACTACAACTACTGGGGCGAGATATTCATTACGAAGGGGCGGGCGTACCTGGAAAACGTTTGGTACGTGGGTGTCGCGCCACTGATGCTGGCAGTCGCGGCCCTGGCACTATGGCGCCGGCGGATGGTGTGGGTCTGGCTGGGGGCGGTAGGCGGGGGGGGCGGATTGGCCTGGGGTACGTGGCTGTGCTGGGCGTTGTATGAGCTGGTGCCGCCGCTGCGGACACTTCCAGGCATCAGTCGCGCGGTCATCATCGTGGATATCGGGCTAGCGGTGCTGGCGGGGCTGGGCGCAGAGGCGGTCTTTCGAGCACTGAGTGCGTCGGGGAAAGAACGAGTGCTCAAGGTGGTGACATGGACGGGCATTGCCATAATCGGTATCGGTGTCGCCGGGGGGCTGGGAGTGTGGTTCTTCACGGGGGGGCTTGAGCAAGGGTTGCCGGGCATTGGGGAATATACGCTGGCGCAGGTGGGGATATTCGTGGCGTTGGCAGTCGCAAGCGCGCTGCTAATCGGACTGACGACGCGCCGGCGAGAGCTGGCCGTGGGATTGCTGCTGCTGGTTGTTGCGGTTGACCTGGGGCGCGGCGCAGTGCGCTTCATCCCGATGGTGCCCCGGGAGTATCTGCATATCGAGACGCAGGCGCTGGCGGCGATGAAAGGGGGACCGGGGAGCTTCCGGATGCTGTCGCTTTCCGGGCCGGGTGGGTGGATCACGCGGATGCCGCCGAATGTGCCGATGGCGTTCGGGCTGGAATGTGTCGAGAGTTCGGACTCACTGACCGTGCCGTGGTATGACGGCCTGGTGAATGTGGCGCGCGGGAGCGATGGGCAGTTGCAGCCGGCCCTGCCGCTG
>JAUWOG010000623.1 GCA_030612305.1 Armatimonadota bacterium
GTCCGGCTCGCCCTGGAGTACGTCGGCGCGCAGAGGCGCGGCAAGCTGGCGCTCCCAGACGGAGACGCCGCTGAGGTTCGAGATGGGGTAGTTGTCGCCGGGCTCGGCGAGGTCCTCGATGAGCCTGCGGACGCGGGCGAGGTCGCCAGTGACTTGCTCGCTGGTTGCGCCGGCAAATGAGGCCTTGATATCGGCGATGATGGCCTCGTCGCTGCGGCCCTCCAGAAGATCGCGGGCCATCCGGACGCCGACAGGAGAAAGCGATGCAGCTTGTGCGGCGTTGGCGAGGAGCATCCCGCCGCCGTCGGGATCAATCCGCAAGTGCAGGCGCGTCGCCTAGTCTCCGACGAGGAACTCGTAGTGGTGGATGCCTGGCGCAACGGAAGAAGCGGCTGCCTCCGGCGCGCGTGGTTGCTCAGTCATTGTGTTGGCACACCTCCGTGATGCTGTGCGTAGGTGCGGCGATGTGAGCGCGGGCTTGACTTGTCCGGGTTGCTCAGGATGTAAGCGCGCAGGGCTTCGCCATGTCGTGCTCGCGGCGCTCCAGCGGACACCCGCCGGCGCAGATGTCGAGCAGTTCGCAGTCCCAGCACTCCTCGGGTAACTTGGCCTCATCGGGCTGCTCGCGGCGGAAGCGGAAGCTGCGGAACAGCTCGCTGTCCCAGATACGCTCCCAGGGCTCGGCAAGGATATTACCTGCCGGCTCGTAGTAGGACTGGCAGGGGAGCACATCGCCGTTCGGCTCGACACATATCGAGTACTCGGCGGCATTGCAGCAGCGTATGCCGAGTCCGAGATCGAGTGGGGCCATGTGGCAGTAGCGGGTGGGAGTGTACCAGAGGAAGCGCATGTCGTGATGCGCCGCGCGCTGCTGGACGCGGCGGAGGATGGGCTCGAGTTCGTCATCGGTGAGAGCGGCCGGATGGCGGGCCCCGCAGCCGGAGTAGATCATCCCGTTCATCGCAAAGGTGCGAATGCCGAGGGCATGGAGGAAGTCCACGATGTCGAGGGCCTCGTGGGCATTGTCGGCGGTGAGGGTGGTGTTGGTGAGCGTGTGGAGCCCTGCCTCAAGGGAGGCTTCAATGCCGGCGACCGTCTCGTCAAAGGCCTCAGCGCCGACGATGCGGTTGTGGAGATCGCGGCGGTGCGAGTTGATGGTCACCTGGACATGGTCGAGGCCGGCTTCGAGCAGTGCGGGCGCAAAGCCCGGCTCGGCGAGGCGGCGACCGTTGGTGTTGAGGCCGGTTATCTGGCCGAGATGCTCCGCATAGGATACAAGGTCCGGCAGCGCCGGATGGAGCGTCGGCTCGCCGCCGGTGAAGATGATGTAGGGAACGCCGAT
Organism: Armatimonadota bacterium; assembly: GCA_030612305.1. Taxonomy (GTDB): domain Bacteria; phylum Armatimonadota; class Zipacnadia; order Zipacnadales; family UBA11051; genus UBA11051. The sequence continues at coordinate 1,343 of JAUWOG010000623.1, forward strand.
GGCGTAGAGCTTCGTCAGGACGCGACGCCAGTCGGCGAGCGGCAGGGAAGGCATGGTCCTGCGGCCGGGCTCGTTGTAGCAGTGGGAGCAAGCGTTGTTGCAGGCATAGTGCAGCGCGAGATCGGCCTTGTAGGGAGCTTGTGGGCGGACCGAAAAAGGTGCCGGCTGCTCAATGTCGAGTTCGCACACGCGGCAGCCCTCCGTCGGGGCTTTGAGCTTCTCCACGGTCTCGGAGAAGCGGTCGAAGTCATCCGCGAGGCGGCGGGCCGGGACCTGAGGGTAGTAGGCGCGGAGGCGGCCAAGAGCCTGCAGGCGAGGGACCTGTTCGAGGGCGAGCTTTGCCATCTCGGCTTGAGTGGGCGAGAGGTGAATAGTCTCGGTTGCGTTGATGAAGAGCAGGCCGGTGCGGTCAGCCTCGATGCGCAGGTGGATGGTGAGGCTGTGGCCGGGCTCTCGCACGCGGTAGCTGTAGAGGCCGCGCAGAATCTCGTCGCGGGATGTGGAGGCCTGTACCTGCGCGCTGAGACGGCCGATGTCATCACGGACGCCGCGGGCGAAATCAGAGAACAGGCGGCCGGCGCGCCTCACCATTTTGGCTCTTCCTCCAACTGGTAGGATGTGCCGCAGTAAGGGCACTTGACAAAGACGCCGCCGGCCTCGAGTGAGACGCTGTCGGGATTGAGCGCGCCTCCGCACGCCTTGCACTTCAGATGCTCGGCATGTACGTCACCGGAGAGGTCAATCTGCTGGATGACAGTCGGCACAGGTGACTTGATGCGCGCGAGAAAGACGAGCACGATACCGGCGGCGATGAGCACCACGCCGGTTATGATGCGCGTGACGGAGCCCTGCGACCCGAGGAGAAATGTCAGGCCACCGAACCCGAGCAGAACGGCGAGAATGTATGATGCGGTTTTCACTGGTTTGAGGGCGCGCTGAGGAAGCGCCCATACCTCCTTTGCTGGAGCCGACGTAGTTGCGGATGCGATACGAGAAGGGATTTCGCCGCGGACCGTGCCGATTCCTGCATGCCGCAAGCAGAGCGGGACCCAGCTTGCGTCTCGTGCCGCGCGGGCCGTTGCCTATCGCCTTGGCCTTCGCCGTTGCCGTATGCCTTCGCCTTCGCCTTCGCCTGC
>JAUWOG010000591.1 GCA_030612305.1 Armatimonadota bacterium
GCGAAGCGTATCCTCCCGCCGCTGGGACTCCGCGACAGTGTCCAGACCGCCTCCGGAAGCGCGTCTTTCATCCGCTCGGGGAAACGCACCAGGTCCGGCTTCGTCTCTTCCCACCACGCAAGCCCATTGACTGCGAAACGATCATCAGGAAAATCAATCCAGTTCATGCTGTCAATAGCGCGCGTCAGCCTCGCGCTGCCTTTCACCACCTTGCTTCGGGATAGACACGGGGGCGTAGTTCGCCGTCGGTGAGTCGTAACCTCTGTCGCCAGCAGACAATGCCGTTGCCTTCTGCCGTTGCCGTTTGTAGGGCGCAGTGCAAGCAGAACCTGCGCCCAAGCTCTGCTTGCGCCCCTGCGCCCGCGCCGTTGCCGTATGCCGTCGGAGGGGCCGCATGCGCGCCCTGAGCAAAGCGAAGCACACGCATCCGGCCCAGGCGTTTGCCGGTGGGAGCCGAAGCATCTCCACTGAAACCGGCCCGCGCCCTTCCCGGTGTTGTGCAGCGCTGGCCTTGACAACATATCACTAAAGCCCTATACTGATACCGGAATACCACATAATGCCCGGCGGCTGCACAGCCGCTGCGCGTTTTCGAGAGGAGACTGACAATGTTCTGCTATCAGTGCGAACAGACGGCAAAGGGCAGCGGATGCACTATGAGAGGCGTCTGCGGGAAGGAGCCGGAGACCGCTGCACTTCAGGATGTGCTGATCCATGTCACGAAGGGCATCGGGATGTACGCGCACCGCGCGCGGCTGCTGGGTGTGGGCAACCGTGGCATTGACGTGTTCACGATCGAGGCGCTCTTCACCACGCTCACCAATGTCAACTTCGACGCCGAGCGGGTCGCCGGACTGATCCGTGCCGCAGTCGAGATGCGCAAACAGGCAAAGGACCTCTACGAAGCCGCGTGCCGGGAGGCCGGCAAAGCGCCGCAGCAACTCTCGGACGTGGCGACATGGGTCCCGGCAGATGACAGGGATGAACTGCTCGGACAGGCCGCGGAAGTCGGCATCGAGCTGCGCATAGACCGCCTCGGCCAGGATGTCGCCGGACTCCAGGAGCTGATTACCTACGGCCTCAAGGGCCTCGCAGCCTATGCTGACCACGCCCAGATTCTCGGCCAGGAAAGCGACGACGTGTACGCCTACGTCCATGAGGCGCTGGATTTCCTGACCAGAGAGGCCGCGACGGCAGACGAACTCGTCGGGATGGCGCTGCGGTGCGGTGAGACGAACCTGGAAGTGATGCGACTCCTCGACGCGGCGAACACGGGCGGCTACGGTGACCCTGTGCCGACGCAAGTCCGCATCGAGCCGGTCACCGGCAAGGCCATAGTCGTCTCCGGCCACGATCTCAAAGACCTCGAGGAACTCCTCAAGCAGACCGAGGGCAAGGGCATCAATGTCTATACTCACGGCGAGATGCTGCCATGCCACGGCTACCCGGAACTCAATAAGTACCCGCACCTGGTGGGCAACTACGGCGGGGCCTGGCAGGAGCAGCAGAAGGAATTCGAGGCCTTTCCGGGCGCGATCCTGATGACCACCAACTGCATTCAGAAGCCACGCGACGGCTACCAGCACCGCATCTTCACATGCGGGCTCGTCGCCTGGCCGGGCGTCACCCACATCACCGACCGCGACTTCACGCCGGTCATCGAGGCCGCCCTCGACGAGGAAGGCTTCACTGAAGATGGGCCTGAGAAGACGATCACCGTCGGCTTCGGGCATGGGGCGGTTCTCGGTGTCGCCGACAAGGTCATCGAGGCCGTGCAGAGCGGAGCTATCCGCCATTTCTTCCTCATCGGCGGGTGCGATGGGGCAAAGCCGGGCCGCAGCTACTTCACCGAGCTAGCCGAGCAAGTGCCCGACGACTGCGTCATTCTGACGCTCGGCTGCGGCAAGTACCGCTTCAACAAGCTTGACTTCGGCGACATCGGCGGCATCCCCAGACTCCTGGACTGCGGGCAGTGCAATGACGCCTACTCGGCGATTGTGATCGCTTCGGCGCTGGCGGACGCCTTTGACACGGATGTCAACAGCCTGCCGCTGTCGTTGATCGTCTCATGGTTCGAGCAGAAGGCGGTGGCGATTCTTTTGAGTCTGCTGCACCTGGGTATCCGCGACATCCGTCTCGGACCGAGCCTCCCCGCTTTCGTCACGCCGATGGTGCTGAATGTACTGGTCGAGAACTTCAACCTCATGCCGGTCGGCGAGCCGGAGGAGGATCTGGCGGCGATTCTCGGCTGAGCCATTCCCGCTGCTGACATGGTATATCATCTGTGGATGGATGCGGCGGATTGGCGGCTGGCCGGATAAAGGCCATGCTGATAGAGTCATCCAAATGCAGAAGAGTCGCGCGGCACTCCCTCCCGCCGCGCGTCTCTTCTTTATGGTCTGGCAACGTTCATGCTCAGAGGGGCGCGAGAGCCCGAATACACCGAAAAACGCACCCGCCGGAAGTACATAAGCCCCTGAGTCTCAGGGCTTCGCGGGCGGCCGCAACGCTTGCCTGTGGGGGTTGGGGCAAGGGGCCAGTCCCATACCCCCAAACCCCCTACCAGGCACGAGCCCCAGAGTCTCAGGGGCTTGTGCGCTTCGGTAGCGT
>JAUWOG010000425.1 GCA_030612305.1 Armatimonadota bacterium
CGAAATAGACATTTCCTTCGCGCTCGTAGGCGTGTCCCTTCTCCAGCAGCGTCTGCACGAGCTCGATCATCTCGGCGATATGCTCAGTCGCGCGCGGGTACTTCCACGCCGCCTCTACCCGCAGCATCTCCAGGTCCTCGAAGAAATACTGCTCGTACCGCTGCGTGTATTCCGCCAGACTGACGCCTTCAGCTTCCGCCCCGTTGATCGTCTTGTCATCCACATCCGTGATATTGGTCACCTGATGCGTCTCATAGCCCTGGTAGCGCAGATACCGGCACAGCACATCATTGAACACGAAGGTGCGCAGATTCCCGATATGCGCGAAGTCATACACCGTCGGCCCGCAGGAGTATATCCTCACCGGCTCTCCCTCGGGCACCTCGAACGGCTCTTTCCTCCGCGTCAGTGTGTTGTACAGATACATCATAGTGCGCCTCCGCGACCCTTGCGCTTTGCGGCCCCTATCCTGGCGGCCCTTGCTCCTTCTCCTCTTTCGTCAGCTCTGCCCCATCCACATTCAACCAATCCTCGCCATCCTCCGCCTTCAGCCCGATGCTGGTCTCCAATTCCTTCGTCGCCGCTGAGTAGGCATGTCGCAACTCGCGGACACCTTCGCCAATCGTCCGCATAATCTCCTTCAGCTTGTCGCCGCCGAACAACAGCAGCGCCACTATGCCTATGGCGATAAGCTCTCCAGCGCCTAGATTCATGATAACGCCTCCGCACTCGCGGCCTTTTCCATCCCCCCCGCACGCCACGAGTATAGCACAGCCGCTCTCCCTCACCAAAACCGACGCATCAGCGGCACTATGGTCCGAGCTTTTCTATCGTCACCTCCGGCAGCAGTCGCCTCACGGTATCACCTGTCTCCAGCGCCGCGCCGAAGCTACAGGCCACTGTCGCCGCCGCAGCCACTGACCACCGCATCCTCTCCTCCAGAGGCTCCCTCCGCGCACTGGCAAACGCAAAGCCGGCCACCATTGCATCGCCGCAGCCGACCGAGCTCAGCCACTCCACCTGCGGGCTGCGTACCCGGTAGATGCCCTCCCTCGGCGTCACGAAGATCGCACCACTCTCCCCCAGCGATACTATGACGATGCGCGCCCCGTGCTCTTCGAGCAATTCGCGCCCGGCCGCGACCACACCCTCGGGAACCTTCAACTCTCTGCCCATCAGCATCTCGAGTTCCGCCAGGTTTGGCTTCACTACTGCCGGTCCGGCCTCGACCGCCTGCGCCAGCAATTGGTCGCGCGCATCGAGCATCACCGGCACTTGCTTCCTCTTCGCCATCCGAATCAGGTCCGCGTACAAATGAAACGGCACGCCCCGTGGCGCGCTGCCGGAGATGATCGCCAACTCCGCCTTCTCAAGCAGACGCCGCCATTGCCTCTCCAATTCATCAATCTCAGCCGGCGTCACCAGCGGACTGGTCTCATCCAACTGCGTCTGCTTCTGCGCAGCCCGGTCAATGATATTGATGCACATCCGCGACTCTTCGCCGATCGGCACCAGCACACTTACAATCTCCTGCTGCGCCAGCCGCCTGGAGATGAAATCCTTCGACATCCCCCCGCCGAAGCCGACTAGGAAGACCTCCTCGCCGAGTACCTGCAGCCCGCGCGCAACATTGACACCCTTGCCACCGGCATCGGCACGCGCTCGTTTCGGCACATGGTAGCCGCCCGGCTCGAAGTGCTCTACCTCATACGTCCGGTCTATCCCCGCATTGGCACACATCACCAGAATCATCGTCAGCCGCCCTCAAGTCAATGCCTCGCGCATCCTCGCCAGCGCTTCCTCTATGTTCTCCAGCGAGTTCGCGCAGAATCCCGTGTTGGACCATCGGTTCGAGCAACCACATGTAAAGCAGCCGGGCTGCATTCCCATCCGCAGCCCGGCCTTCACATTCTCACATCCCCTGCCTGCAACTACATCATCAATCTCGCGTAGCTCAGGCTTCCGCCCTGACTACATCATCAATCTCGCGTAGCTCAGGCTTCCAGCCTGACTCCGTCGCGCATGGTGCCGGCTAACTCATCATCTCGCCGATTCTGTCCAGCGCCTTCTCGATATTCTCCACCGAGTTCGCGTACGAGAAGCGCAGATGGCCGTCGCCATACTCACCGAACGCGGTCCCGGCCAGGCACGCCACTCCTGCCTCTTCCAGGCACTTCTTCGCAAGCTCCCGGCAGTCATAGCCCGTCTCGACTATCCGTGGGAACACATAGAACGCGCCCTTCGGCAGCAGGCAGTCAAACCCGGCAATGTTGTTCAGACCCTCGACGATCACATCGCGCCGTTCCTTGAAGATCGCGACCATCTTCTTGCTCTCGTCCATCGGGCCCTGCAAGGCGGCGATCCCCGCTCTCTGCACGAACGAGGTCACACACGAATTGCAGTTCGTCTCGAACTTCGCAATCGCCGCTGCCAGCTCCGCAGGGCACACGCCGTAGCCGAGACGCCAGCCGGTCATCGCAAAGGTCTTCGAGAAGCAGTCCAGAATAATCGTGCGGTCAGCCATCCCCTCGACTGCCGCGATGCTGTGGTGCTCGCCCTCGTAGAGGACCTGTTCGTACGGCTCATCCGACATCACCATGATGTCGTTCTCGATGGCCACTTCCGCCACCGCCGCCAGGTCCTCCTTCGTCAGCACCCCGCTCGTCGGGTTCTGCGGCGAGTTGATGATAATCATCTTCGTCTTGTCGGTCACCAGCGCGCCCAGATCATTCACATCCAGCCGGAACTCATTCTCCTGCAGCAGCGGCACCGGCACCGCCTTCCCGCCCACGAAGTTGATCATCGATTCATAGATTGGGAACCCCGGGTTCGGGTAGATGACCTCATCACCCGGATCCACAAGCGCCGTAATCCCCCAGTAGATGATCGGCTTCGCCCCGGGCACGATCACCACGTTCTCCGCACCGTAGTTCGTACCCCGCGACTTGTTGATATGCTCCGCCACGACCTCGCGGAATTCCGGATCGCCCGCAGAAGGACCGTAGTGCGTCCAGCCGCTGTTGAGCGCCTCACACGCGGCGTCTATGATATGCTGTGGCGTGTCGAAATCCGGCTCGCCGATCTCGAGATGAACGATGTCACGGCCTTCGGCTTCCAGTTGCTTGGCGCGTGCCAGCACCTCAAAAGCCGTCTCGCTTCCCAGCCTGCTGAAACTCTCCGCAAAACGCATACGCCCACTTCCTTTCTACGGGCTGCTCGATTCATCCAGCCGCGGTGTATCGGATGTGGCCCCGTCGCAACCGAGAATATGGGGGCTGAGGCCTATGGGTACTACTCAGCGCCGGCCGCTCTTCCTCCGGCACCTCGTCGCCGTTACATACCTGCCACGCCGCTCCCGCTATGACCTGTAGGACTCATCTAGAACCTGCACGACTTCTCTAGAACCTGTAGGACAAGCTTCCAGCTTGTCAATGCCGTTCATCTGCGCAAGCTCTGCTTGCGCCGCCCTTGCCGTTTGTGTTGCTGTTCGTGTTATGACGCCGGGCCATGAAAAAACATACACGGGCGGGGACCGTTGCCCCGCCGCCCGTTGCCGTTCGCCGTTGCCTT
>JAUWOG010000317.1 GCA_030612305.1 Armatimonadota bacterium
TCGGGCTTCCAGCCCGACGCCTTTTTCCTACCCCCCCGCCGGCCCACACGCGCAGATGCAGTAAATCAATATCGCGATCATCAGGCAGCCGACGAGGCCCTTGATGAGCCCGGCTGCCATGCGCCCGAAGAACGCTCCCCACCCGGCCCGCAGCGCATCCTCATGCTCCTTGCCGGTGCGCTTCTCATAGTAATACGCCGCCAGGAAGCCTCCCGTGACGCCACCTGCCAGCGGTGGCAGGAGCACGCCGATGACGAAGCCGCCCGGCCCGCCTGCCAGACCCAGCAGCGAGAGCGCTGGCGAGATGATCGCCCCGGCGACCACTGCGCCGACGATCGTACCGATGACGACGACGGCGCTCGTCCTGTTGCTGCCGCCGCCCGCCTTCGCGCCCATCGCCGCGATGAGGCTGTCGCTGCTTTCCGCGATGATGGCCATGATGCCGAGGACTACCAGCACTGGCCAGGGCACGCGCTCCCAGTGCGTTATCGCCGCATAGACGAGCGCGTCAAGGAAGATCAGCGTTGTCCCCGGCAGGCCGACAGCCGTCGCGGTCAGCCCCAGCAGCAGCACCACTCCGAACACGATGTACCCGAGCACGACCAGTACCGTTGTCAGCATTGTCCTCCATCGCGACTGCACTAATCTGAGATTATCTCACTGCACCCGCCGTCCCGCTCAGACATCCTCATCATTCAACGTCCCGACTGCGGCCAGATAGACGACCGTCTCTGCACCGCCATCAAGCCCCAGCAGACGGTTCACTTCTTCATCGTAGAAGGCGCCGATGTTCACGCTGCCGAGGTCGAGTGCCGTGGCCGCCAGTTGCAGATGCGCGCCGAGATGCCCCGCGTCCATATAGACGTAGCGGTATGCGCGGTCCGCGTATTTCTGCGCGCAGCGTGGCACGAGCGCACCCCAGGCAAACACGACTCCGGCCTCGGCGCAGAAGCCCTGGTCCAGACAGGCCTGCGCCAGCTCGATCGAGAAGTCACCTTCGGCCAGCATCGCCAGGCGCGCTTCGAGGACCTCGTAGTGATAGATGCCGGCCGGGCAGTCAGTCACATTCGACACGAACAGGTAAGTCTCATTCGGACAGAGCGCGCCGGCGGATGCAGTCGCGCGCAGAGCGTGCTCGTGCTCGCCGCTGGTGATGCCCTGCACTGCCCAGAGTAGTTGCGCAAGCTGTGCCAGACTCATCGCCTCGTCTGCAAAGCCTCGCCGCGAGCGCCGCTCCGCGATAGTCTGCCACAGGCCGGGCCCCGCCTCGAACTCCGCCTCCGGCAGATCAACATGGCGCAGGGGATTCTCATACATCTTATAGGGCGGCACGGGGGCGGTCCAGCCCGGCGCGGGCGGCATTCGCTGCCGGTAGTACTTCGTGCTTTCCTGATACCTGGGGCCGATCCCGGGGTCCATCGCCATACCGCTGCTCCTTTGCCCTCGACGGTCGCACGCTGCTCTAGTGCTCTGTTACTCCTGAATCACAGGGTAGAGGCGTTTGAGCCTGCCCGGTGCGTCTTGGGTCCCACACTACTTATGAATGGGTGGCTCGGCCTGAGCGGGGCGTCGTTTGCCACGCGCAGGGGGGAATTGAGAACGCTGGAGCGTTCTCAATTCTCAGCTTCCAGCCCGAGGCGTCCCGCGGATCCTCAAACTGAGAAAATCACGAGTAACAGTGTACTAGTCATTTCGCGACGGGCGGCAGATTCCCTTCTCGTCGTGCGCGGATGATTTGGCGGATAGAAGCACACAATGGCCGCGATGATTAGCGGCGGGGATGATGAACAGAATCGAGGAACAAAACCGAGGTCAAGACCCGAGCAGAACTTCTCAGCAGGACGAGCCTATCGCACTACGTGGTGACGTCGGGGGTTAGTCGCACTGGCTGTAGCCACAGGAGTGGCAGGTGACGCAGCCGCCTTCATACGCCAGGTTCCCGCCGCATTCGGGACACGCGCCGAGATGAGCCACGCTACTGTCATCGAACTCGATGGACAACTGCTGGCCGTTGTCATTCATGGCGCGCTCGAGACCCTTGGCGAAGGCGTCGGCGCATGAAAGTATCCGCCCGCCGCCGCGTTCCCAGGCGGGCATGTGGCAGCTTATGCCCTTCAGTTGCCGCACCACATTCTCAGCCGAGATGCCGGAGCGCAGTGCCAGCGACATCAGACGTGCCAGCGCCTCGGTCTGCGACGAGGCACAGCCGCCCGCCTTGCCCATGTTGCCGAACACTTCGAACGGGCCGCGATCGTCGCTGTTGACGGTGATGTAGAGCTTCCCACAGCCGGTCGGAAGCGCGCGCGTGACGCCGTGTACCTCAGCCGGGCGCGGCTTCGGCTCGAGCGTCGCTGCCGCCTTGGCTTCCTCCTCATACGTCTTCGCGGTGGTGAGTACCTGCTCCTCGCGACTCCCGTCACGGTACATCGTCACGCCCTTGCAGCCCGACTCGTAGGCCAGCCGGTAAACCTCCGCCACGTCATCCACGGTCGCTTCCTTCGCGAAATTCACAGTCTTGGAAACCGCGTTGTCGGTGTAGCGCTGGAACGCCGCCTGGATGCGGATGTGCCACTGCGGCAACACCTCATGAGCGGTGACGAACAGACGCCTGATGTCGGCCGGGACGCCCTCGACGTCAACCAGCGAACCCTTCGCCACGACCTCCTGGATCAGTTCCGGGGAGTGGAAACCCCGCTCCTTGGCGATCTCCTCAAACAGCGGATTGACCTCAGTCAGCGTCGTCCCGTCCATGACATTGCGGCTGAAGGCCACGGCGAAGAACGGCTCGATCCCGCTCGAAGCCCCCGCGATTATCGAGATAGTCCCTGTCGGCGCGATCGTCGTCGTTGTTGCATTCCTCTGCCTGAGCGCCTCACCATCTGAGTTGAAAGTGCTCTCTTCCCAGTTGGGGAAGACGCCGCGCTCTTCGGCCAGTTCCTCCGAAGCCTTGCGCGCCTCGGCATGGATGAACCCCATCACCTTGTCGGCCAGTTCCACCGCCTGCTCCGAGTTGTAGGAGACCCCCAGCTTCACCAGCGCATCAGTGAAGCCCATGATGCCCAGCCCGATCTTCCGATTCCCCTGCGTCATCTCCTTGATCTCGGGCAACGGGAAGCGGTTCATATCAATGACATCATCGAGGAAGCGGACCGCCGTGTGGACTATCTCCGCGAGCATGTCCCAGTCAATCTTGCCGCCGGTGAGCTCGCCCTTCACGACCTTCGCCAGATTTATCGAACCCAGGTTACAGGATTCGTACGACAACAGCGGCTGCTCGCCGCACGGGTTCGTGCTCTCGATCTCGCCTATGGCCGGGGTAGGATTGTCGGCGTTGAGCCGGTCCAGGAAGATGATGCCGGGGTCGCCGCCTTCCCACGCCAGATGCACGATCCGGTCGAACACCTCGGCCGCATTCAGCTTCCCAGTGACTTGGCCGTTGCGCGGGTTGATCAGTTCGTAGTCGTCGCCGCTGTCAACCGCCTGCATGAACTCCTCCGAAACAGCGACGGAGATGTTGAAATTCGTCAGCCTTGACTTCTCCCGCTTGGCTTCGATGAAGTCCATGATGTCGGGATGGTCAACGCGGAGAATGGCCATATTTGCTCCCCGCCGCGTGCCGCCCTGCTTGATCGCCTCCGTCGCCGCGTCGAACACGTTCATGAAAGAGACCGGGCCGCTGGACACGCCCTTCGTCGAGCTGACGATGTCGTCCTTGGGCCGCAGCCGCGAGAACGCAAAGCCCGTACCGCCGCCGCTCTTGTGGATCATCGCCGTGTTCTTCACTGCCTCAAAGATGCTCTCCATCGAGTCATCTATCGGCAACACGAAACACGCCGAAAGCTGCTGGAACTCCCGGCCCGCGTTCATCAGCGTCGGGCTGTTGGGGAGGAACTGGAGGTTCACCATCAAGTCGTAGAACTTGTCTTCCCAGTGCTTGACCGTGGCCTCATCGGCCCCGTGCAGGGCTTCCGCGGAGGCGATATTCTCCGCCACTCTGCTGAAGAGATCCACCGGACTCTCGGTCGGCCGGCCGTCGTCGCCCTTCTTCAGATATCTGCGCTCCAGGACCGCGATCGCGTTGTCGCTCAAGTCAACATCTGCACGTCTGGCGGCAGTCATTGGGCCACTCCCAACGAATCTCACTGGTCCGTGTTCTGGTCTCTGGTGTATTGCAGTCAGGGCGAAGAATTGCTCCGCGGAGTTATACCCTATGCAAGTTTCAGCCGCAGAACCTGTATGAGGTTACACTATAATAGCTTCGGCGCGCCGGAGTCAAGAACCTTCTTGCCAGCGCGCCGATGACACTCTCCCGCCGTCAGTTTCCTACCCGCATACCAACCCCTGCGCACGATTCATCCCGCCTCTCAACACCCATCTGCGCCGCCAACCTATTCACGAATGGGTGGCTCGGCCTGA
>JAUWOG010000661.1 GCA_030612305.1 Armatimonadota bacterium
GGCCCGGGCCTCGCTGCTTGCGGCGCTGCTCGATGGCGGCGAGGACCTTGTCGCGCACCGGCTCGGGGAAGCTCACCAGCTCGCCGTCAATGTGGCAGCCGAAGCTGGTGAGGTAATCGTAGAACTCGTCGGTGCCCTGGATGCGCACCGGCACTCTGGCCCAGACGTTCCGGGCGGCCTGCCAGATCTGCTCGAGTTCGTCTTCGTTCAGGACTTCCGGCGGGTGGCAAAGCAGCTTCATGTTCTCTCTCCTGACGGACAGATGGTAGCCGTGACGGAGCAGACTTCGCCCAGCGGTGGGTGTTTTCCTTCTCTGCTTCCGGCCTGCGGCGAGTCCCGCTTTCTCCCTTCATAGTGGTCCCGATATTGCAGTTGACTTTTGCGGTTCCATTCTCTATACTTGTCCTGACGCGAACCGGACTAAGCGGGTGAATTCTTGGGAGGTGAGCCGTTTGCGCACTCTGTACGTTCTTGCGGCAGTGATCGCAGTAGTAGCCATGGTATCCACCACGGTGATGGCAGACCCCTATCTTTCTGTCTGGGACATCGAAAAACCTGAGGCCAATGTGACCAACAGTTGGATCGGCAGCACCGGCATGGTGCTGACTCCGACTGCGAGGACCTGTGCGCCGCAGGGCATCATCGGCAGCTTCCACTGGATCAATACCGACCCGGACTCCTCGGACGTCTGGAGCGTCAATATCGGCATCACGTCCAACATCGAGATTGGCGCCGCCCGCTTCAACGACGCGTTTGGCGGCGGGCAGTCGGAGATAGTCGGCAACGTCAAGGTCAACCTCGACCTGCCGCGCTGGACCAAGAACCCCGAGGCCCCCGAACTCGCCGTCGGTGTCTGGGACTTCGGCAACGAGCTCAACCGCGCATACTATGTCGTCGTAACCAAGGAGATCGAGCTCAAGGAGGAAGGCACCATCGCCAACCTCCGCCTCAATCTCGGGTATGCCGATAATGACACGGACACCAACGGGGCGCTGGATGGCATCTTCGGCGGCCTCGAGTTCTCGCCGTTCGAGCGTGGCCTCGTGCAGGTCGAATATGACGGGGCAGATGTCAACGCGACCGTCCACTACCACCCCTCCGACTGGCTCTCACTCGAGATCGCCTCACTCGACGGCGACCTCGGCGTCGGCGTGAATGTCCACACCGGCTTCTAAGCATCACCTGCCGGCAAGACAAGAATACTCAAAGGGACACCCATCTGCGGTGTCCCTTTTTCGTGCCTGCGACATGACCGGACGGGCAAGCGAAGGCGATGCTTACGCCGGGGGGATATCGGGGATGCCGGGGATATCGAAGATATCCCTGAGGAAGGGATTGGTGTTCTTCTCGGCGGCCATGGTTGTGGGCGGGCCGTGACCGGGGAAAATCTGCGGCTCGTCAGCAAGTACGGAGACCATGCGCGCCAGAGAGGCGTTCATGGCCTGAGGGTCGGCCAGCGGGAGGTCGGTGCGGCCTATCGAGCCGGCAAAGAGCGTGTCGCCGCAGAAGCAGGCATCGGCAGTCAGATAGCAGACTCCGCCCGGCGAGTGCCCGGGGGTGTGCAGGACCGTTATCTCGAGGCCCGCAAGCTCCAGGCGCTCGCCGTCGCCGACTTCCACATCCGGCTCGCACGGCTCGCAGCCGCCTACCAGTGAGGCCCAGTACTGGTCCGGCTTCGTCACCATCAGCGCATCGCCGGAGTGGATGTAGAGCTTCGCGCCGGTCGCGCGGATGATCTCGGCACATGCGGCGATGTGATCCACGTGCCCATGGGTCAGTAGCAGCGCCTCGACGGAGCCGGCCATCTCGTCGGCTTCCGCGAGCAGGGCTTCTGCATCGCCGCCGGGGTCTATCATGACGATACCGCCGGCATTCTCAGCGCCAAGCAGATAGCAGTTCGTACCCAGCGCGCCGACGGTTAGAAGCTTCATCTTCAGCATCAGTCAGCTCTGTTCCTGGTGTATCTCATGGCCCCAGCCGACGCGGGCCAGTTGGGAGGGCAGTCCGGCTCGGAGATGCCATCTGCGCACCCAGTCGCGGTCATATTCGTCGAGCATCCCCGCCCGCCGATATGCGCTCTTCGCCGCGTCGTAGTCCTCGGTGGCCAGCAGTAGCTCGCCGATCAGATGATAGTACACGGCGCTGTCGGGGCGGATGCGACAGGCA
>JAUWOG010000573.1 GCA_030612305.1 Armatimonadota bacterium
CGAGCGCGGCGTCAAGCTCTACTACATCGCCCCGAGCTTCCGCTCCGACCGCCCTCAGGCAGGCAGATACCGCCAGCACACCCAGTTCGGCCTCGAGATCATCGGCTCTCCCAACGCCGCCGCGGATGCCGAGATAATCCAGATAGCAACCGAGTTCTACCAGGCCGCCGGCATCACGAACGCGGAGTTGCGGCTCAACTCCGTCGGCTGTCCGGAGTGTGCGCCGGCTCACCTCCGCGCGCTCAAGGAATTCGCCGCCGACAAGCTGGACCAACTGTGCGAAGACTGTGTGCGCCGCTACGACGAGAACCCGCTGCGCATGGTGGACTGCAAGGACGAGCGCTGCCAGGCGGTGATGCGCGAGGCGCCGGTCATACTCGACCTGCTCTGTGCGGAATGTACTGAGCATTTCGCCCAGGTGCGCCGCTACCTCGACCTGATGGACATCCCCACCGAGCTGGACCCCTACATCGTGCGCGGGGTTGACTACTACACGCGGACGGCATTTGAGTTCGTTGCGGCAGGCATCGGTGCCCAGAGCTCGATCGGCGGCGGGGGGCGCTATGACGGCCTTGTCGAGCAGATGGGCGGCGCTCCCACACCCGGCGTAGGCATCGGCATCGGCGCCGAGCGAGTCCTGCTGGTTCGCGAGCAGTTCGGTGCGGGCGATGGTGAGCCGGCGCGGCAGGGCTGTTTCATCGTCACTTTCGGCGACGCAACCTGGGAAGCGGGCCTGGCACTTGCCGCGCAACTGCGCGCCAGCGGCCTCCGCATTGACCTCGACTATCGCCGCCGCTCGATGAAAGCCCAGTTGCGACATGCCGACAAAGAGCGCTTCGCTGGGGCTGTCATCATCGGAGAAGACGAACTCGCTACGGGGCTGTTCACTGTCAAAGACCTGGCAAGCGGCGAGCAGGAAGAGATACCGCGTGATGAGTTGCCTGCGTGTCTGCAGCCACGCTCAGGCTGACATCTTCCCAGGCGGCGTGCGCGCTGTATCCGAACCAATGCGCGGGGGAATCAGATGAGAACCGTGCAGTGCCCGAAATGCAAACAGCCGACCACCACGGACACAGCAGGCAACTGCATTCTGTGTGGTTTCTGCGTGCAGAAGGCCCAGCGGATGACATTCCGGCTCTATGTCATCATCGCCGCGGTCTCAGTGGCAACCGTGGTCTATGGCGTCATCGTGCTCGTCATGGAACAGATTGGGCCGCCTGCGGGCGGCGGCCCGGAAGGCATCGTCTATTGCTGCATCGGCCTCGCGGCCATAATCGGCCTCTTTGCCATTTTCGGCGTCGCGCCACTGTTGAGCGACAAGCCCGGCTCATCGGTGGTATTCACTACTCTGCTCCTGCAGGCCGCGCTCGCCGAGAGCATCGCCATCATGGGCCTGGTACTCTACTTCGTGCTCGGTAGTATCCAGTGGTTTGTCATCTTCCTGGCGGTGAGCTGGGTTGTTTTTACGATTATCGGCATCAAGCTCGGCGACAATATTGCCGAGTACGAACGCCGCCTCGTCGAAGAACTGGACCGGGATGAATGAGGCCCCCGCGGCCTGCACGTGGCCTGCACGCGCAACTCGTCGCTATTCATCAAGCCATGTCCCTTTGCGGTTCAAGCGCCCCGGGCCTTGCTGAGGTCCTATCCCACGTCGGAGGCTAGTGCATGTCCACTCCATCTGTCTTCATCAAACGCACACACAACTGCGGCGAGCTGCGCGCCGAGCATATCGGTGAGCAGGTCACACTCAACGGCTGGGTTCACCGCCGCCGCGACCACGGTGGTCTCATCTTTGTGGACCTCCGCGACCGCTCCGGCATCGTCCAGGTCGTCTTTGACCCCGAGATCGCCAATACCTCCTGGCAGACGGCACACGACGTGCGGGCTGAGTACGTCCTGGCAGTCAGGGGCGAGGTGCGACGCCGCCCGGAAGGCACGGAGAACCCCAGCCTCCCCACCGGAGAGGTGGACGTAGTCGCTCGCGAGGTGGAAGTCCTCAATGAAGCTGAGACGCCGCCGATACCTGTGGCCGAAGCAGGCGAAGTTGACGACATGGTGCGCATGAAGTACCGCTACATAGACCTGCGCACCGAGCGCATGCAGCGCAACCTCGAGCTTCGCCACCGCGCCGCTCAGACGGTCCGCAACTTCCTCAGCGACGAGGGCTTCTGGGAGGTCGAGACACCGGTGCTGTTCCGGCCCACCCCCGAGGGTGCGCGCGACTATCTCGTGCCGAGCCGCGTCAGCCCGGGACATTTCTATGCCCTCCCGCAGTCGCCCCAGATCATGAAGCAGCTGCTCATGGTCTCTGGCGTCGAGAAGTACTTCCAGTTGGCCCGCTGCTACCGCGACGAGGACCTCCGCGCCGACCGCCAACCCGAATTCACGCAACTCGACGTGGAGATGTCGTTCGTTACCGAAGCGAACGTGATGGAAGTCGCTGACGAAGTTCTCCGCGAAATCTGCCGGGTCTGCGACAAACCATTTCCAGAATCCGTGCCGGTGCTGACCTATGCCGAGGCTATAGACAAGTACGGCTCCGACAGGCCTGCCATGCGGTTAGAGTTATTTCTGCGGGACGCCTCTGAAATCGTCAAGGACTGCTCCTTCAAAGTCTTCGCCGGATGCCTCGCCGGCGGCGGGGCCGTCAGGGGCATCTGCGTTCCCGGAGGGGCGAAGTTCACGCGAAAGGAAATCGCCGGCTTCACCGCTTTTGTCGGCGAT